>JAKAJA010000401.1 GCA_021814085.1 Acidobacteriota bacterium
GGCCAGGTCGTAGCCCCTGCGCGAGAGGAGCTTTACAAGGGTATCTCGGAAGTCCCTCTCGTCGTCCGCTATGAGGACTCGCGTTCGGGCCATGGTTACCTCAGACGGAACGGCCGCCCTCCGGCGGCACCACCGGCAGGGTAAGGGTGAAGGTCGTGCCTATGCCCACCCGGCTCTGGACCTCCAGCTCGCCACCCAGCTGCTGCACGAGGCCATAGCATACCGCCAGGCCCAACCCCGTGCCCTTGCCCACGGGCTTGGTCGTGAAAAACGGCTCGAACACGCGCTGCAGGTTCTCCTCCGGAATACCGCACCCCGAGTCCTTGAAGCTGATCTGGATGGAGTCCTCTCTGGCCCAGGTGCGCACGGCCACCAAGCCGCCCCGCGCCTCCATGGCGTCCACGGCGTTGTTGAGGATGTTCAGCACGATCTGCTGCAGCCGCGACGGGGAAGTGACTACGATGGGCAGGGGCCCGGGCTCGAACTCGAAACGGACGTTGTCCGCCTTCGCGCGGTGCTCCACCATGCCCAGCATTTCGCCGAGCAGGGCGTTGATATCCGTTCGCGCCCGCTCCGATTCCACCCGCCTCGAAAACTTGAGAAGGTCGTGCGTGATGCGCCGGCACCGCTCCACCTGGTCGCCAATCTTTCGGGCCGAGTCGATGACCTCGGGAACGTCCTCATGGGCCAAGCCCTTTTCGGGGACCAGGTCCATGATCCAGGTCCGAAGCGTTTCGATGATCCCGAGGGGGTTGTTCAGCTCGTGCGCCACCCCCGCCGCCATTTCGCCCACCGCGGCCATCTTGGAGCTGGCCAGGAGCTGGGCGTGAAGGCTCTCCTTCTCGGCGTCCGCCCGGGCGACGAACCCCACGAGGTTTCGCGCGATGGCAAGGGTGGTCAGACAGACCACCACGAGAGCGGCCAGCGTAATGAAGACCCAGGTCCAAAGCGCCCGCTGGAGTGGGGCGAAGGCCTCGGCCCTCTCCTGCCGGAACACCAGGAGCCACTGGTCGCCAAAGATCCATACGTGCGAGCAGAGGAAGGTGCGCCCCCCCACCTTGAGGTCCACCGTCCGGACTCCCCGATGGGGCGAGAGATAGGGGAAATTGGAGGGTTGGAGCGGGTCGCCGCCGACGAGCGTCTTGGTCTGGTAGAGGCCCTGGCGGTCCAGGAGGAAGGCCTCGCCCGTCCCCCCGACGCGGATGCCCTCCACGATCTGGCTGAAGTAGTCCGTGCTCAGGCTCGCGCGCAGGATCCAGAAACCCGCCGGGGTGGGATGTTTCACGGCGATGATGAAATGGGGCACGGCGCGGTATCCCATGAAGAGGTCGCTCACCACGAGGTAGCGGGACTTGAGGGCCAGGAACCACTGGGACCCGCTGTAGTTCCGTCCCTCGAGGTTGTAAGGACCCACGTACTTCATGTGGTCCCCCCGGTCGTCGATGATGCCGATGTCCGTATAGATTCCGGCGCCCTGCTGGATCACCGCGAAGACGCGCTCCAGCTCGCCGGCCCGGAGCTGCTCCAGGGTGTACTGGTTGGTGATGGCCGTGAGTTCGGCGATGCGCCCGCGGAGGTAGGATTCGATGAAGTCCCGGTGGTTGAGCACCAGGCGCTCCTGCTGGTCCAGGACCATCCGGCCCGCGTAGTGTTTGAACTGAAGGTAGGCGGCCCCTCCCACGAGAAACAGCGGCACCAAGCAGATGAGGAGCATGTTCTCCAGGAGGCGGCGGTACAGGGTGGCGTGCCGGCGTTGGGATGCGGCGCTCACGTCGGTTGCCTCCGAGCGGCTTCCTCGACAAGGCCGCGGGAGCGGATGGCCTCCTCGATGGTTTCCAGGAGCTTGCTCACCTTGGCGGGCTTGGTCTGGAAGTCGAAGGCGCCCGAGCGGAAAGCCTCCTGGCCGTCGTCTACCGTGCCGTGCCCCGTCAGGAGGATGACGGGGGTCATGGGGTGTCGCTCCTTCATGAGCCTGAGCGCCTCCAGTCCGTTCTGCCCGGGCATGCGCACGTCCAGGACGACCACGTCCGGGTCGGTCCGTTCCATGATGTCCATGGCGGAGGCGGCGTCGGGGGCTACCAGGACTTCGAGGCCATGGCGCGCCAGGACTTTCGCCATGGTGGCGAGAAAGAGGGTCTCATCATCGACGAGAAGGACCGATCGGGCTCTGGCCATGGAGTCTCCGGGTTCATCCTCGCTCAGATCGGGTCCTCCGCTCAACCTCGGCCAGCAGCGCACGGGCGCTCTTGGCGCTCGCGGCGAGGACCGGCCATGGCGCCTCCCCCTCCTCTCGGGAGGTGATCTCCACCCAGCGAGTGGGGAGGAGGAGGCCGTGGAGCACGCCGAACAGGCCCACCGCGGCGAGTACGTAGGCCGTCATGCGCAGGTGCGCGGCGAGAAGGACGCCGACGCCGGCGATCACCGCCCCCGTGAGGGCTTCCCCCCATCGCCGGGCGCGACGCACATGCACGGCGGCCACGTCGCTGTACCGGCGGTCCTCAAGGCCCTCCTCCACCCCTTCGAGGAAGGAGGCGGTGGGCACGCCGCGGTCCTGGAACCTCCACCGGAAAAGCCGGCGGTCCGTGGCGTAGAGGCTCGACGCGATCTGGGCGGTCTCGCGGAGGACAGAATCGGGGATCCTCGGGTGCCCCTCCACCCAGTGGTGTTCGGCGAGGATGGACTCCCCCCGCTCGAAGGAGGGGACGATCATGGCTCGGCCCAGGCGGGCCAGTGAGTCCTGCCTCTCCTTGGCATAGCGCTTGGGTGTCAGGTCCCCCACCGACAGCAGCCTTCCGAGCGCCGTCAGCCGGTCTTGAATCGCCACCACCTCCGGATGTTCCTCCGGAGGGCTAATCCTCATAAGGGTAATCGCCCGGCGAAATCCCCTTGGCGTGCAAGCCCGGGATCATGGTGATGAGCGCCGCCACGAAGAGCAGAAAGCAAACGACGAAGGCGAACCACGGGTCGGGCTTCACGAAAATGGATTCCACCGCGAAGTAGATCAGAACGCCGTAGAGCACGAGGTTGGCGAAAACCTGGACGAGTTTTTTCACGGCGCCCTCCTTACATGAGGTTGCGCATGTAAAGCACGAAGACCAAGGTGGACAGCCCCATGGAGATGGCC
>JAKAJA010000402.1 GCA_021814085.1 Acidobacteriota bacterium
AAGCGCGCGAAGAAGATCTCTTCTCTCTGTCGAGAAAGCCATTGCCCTTGGCGACCTTAGCGCCTTTGCGGTTCAATCTCCAACCTGGTCCATCTTCCCAGCCGCGGCCAGCGACGCCTGTTGGGCGACCTTGCCGGCGAGTTCCCGGAAGGCTTGGGCCACGGTCGAATCGGGCGCGGCGAGGACCACGGGCATCCCATCGTCTCCCGCGATGCGCACCGAGGGGTCGAGGGGGATGCCCCCGAGGAAGGGCACCGAGAACTGCTCCGCCGCGCGCTCCCCGCCGCCCCGAGAGAAGATGTCCGACTCGCCCTGGCAGTGGGGACACACGAAGTAGGACATGTTCTCCACGATGCCGAGGACCGGCACGTTCACCTTCTGGAACATGGCGAGGCCCTTGCGCGCGTCGATGAGGGCCACCTCGTTGGGCGTGGTGACGATGACCGCCCCGGAGAGGGGCACTTTCTGCGTGAGGGTGAGCTGGGCATCCCCAGTGCCGGGCGGGAGGTCCACCACCATGTAGTCGAGCTCGGGCCAGGCCACGTCCTTCAGGAGCTGCTCCAGGGCCTTCATGACCATGGGGCCACGCCAGATGACGGGTTCGTCCGGGTCCAGCAGGAACCCCAGGGACATGACGAGGACGCCGTGGACCTCGATGGGCACGATCATCTTGAGCGCCTCATCGATGGCCGGCTTGTGCTTCACGCCGAGCATGATGCCCATGGAGGGGCCGTAGATGTCCGCGTCCAGGAGGCCCACGCGCGCGCCCGTCAGGGCGAGGGCCGTTGCGAGGTTGGCGGCCACCGTGGACTTGCCCACGCCGCCCTTGCCAGACGCCACGGCTATGGTGATCTTGACCTGGGGCAGGAGGTTCTCGATCAGGGGGGCACGGGAAGCCGCCGTCACCTGGGCGTCCATGATCACTTCGATCTTCTTGACCGACGGAAAGGCCGCGCTCAAAACCTCCTCCGCCTGCGCCTTGAAACGCTCCTTCACGGGGCACGCCGGGGTGGTGAGGACGATGCGCACGGAGATGGCTTCGTCACTGGCCTTCACGTCCTTCACGAAGCCGAGGGAGACGATGTCTTTGTGGAAGTCGGGGTCCTCGATAACCCGGAGGGCGTCGAGGATGGATTGTTCCGAGATGGGCATGGGAGTCCTTTCTTTCAGGTGGGGCCTGCATGAGAAAGCGAGACGCCATCAGGCGAGAAAACAAGACGCGGCGAAGCGAAATTTCTTATCGGTATTTTTTCTTTACTCTTGTCTCCTGTCCCCTGTCCCCCATCTCATTCCAACGACCGCGTCGTCGTCCCGATGATCTTCATCGCGAGGGTCTTGGCCTGATCGAATTCGCCCTTGAGGAGGAGGGTGAGCACTTCGGGGCTCGCGATCCGGGTCACGACCTTGCTCCGGAAGCCCTCGTCGTCGGCATCTCCGAACCCCAGGCGCCGCATTTCCTGGGCGAGGCGCAGGAGCCCCTCGAAGCAGCCCCCCACCTCCCGGACGAAGTCCTCCGCCAGCCCCGCCTCCCAGGGGGCCGTCCCGCCCACGCCCCACACCGCCATGGAGAGGGGCGTGCCGGGAAACCATATGGGGAAGTGGACGGTGCTGGACCTGGGATCCACGGCGTCCCAGGTGGGGACGCCGCTCCCCTCCAGGTCCGTGCGCGCCGAGTCCCGCCAATCGGGGCGGCAGGCCGAGGTGATGAGGACGAGGGAAGACTGCCTGAGGCCGGGAGCGTTGGGAGACGCGGTGGTGATCTGAATCCCGGGGAATGACCTCAGGGCGCCGCCCCCCGTGGGCTCGTGGAGGATCACGGGCCAGTTCACCCGCGAGAGGTTCTGGAGGATGGGCACGGCCTCGAGGCCCGCGCCCAAGACGCGGGCGGGCCGGCCCGAGGGTGGGGCGAGGAGGAGCGGAATCATATTACATCCCCGCCGGAATCTGTTCCCGCATGGCGGCGTAGAGCGGGAAGCGGCAGCACATGAACTCCACCTCGGCGCGGACCGTGGCCAGCACCGATTCGTCGGCGCGTCCGTGGAGGGCCCGGTCCATCCATCCGGCGATCTGGACCATCTCCTCCTCCTTCATGCCGCGGGTCGTGATGGCCGGCGTCCCGACGCGGACGCCGGAGGCGACGAAGGGCTTCTGGGTGTCGAAGGGGATGGTGTTCTTGTTCACCGTCATGCCCGCCTTTTCGAGGGCGGCCTCGGCCTCCTTTCCCGTGATGCCCTGGGAGAAGACGTCCACGAGGAGGAGGTGGTTGTCCGTGCCTCCGGAGACGATACGCCAGCCCTTCCTGGCCAGCTCCTCCGCGAGGACCTTGGCGTTGGCCACCACCTGGGCGCCGTAGGTCTTGAATTCGGGGGTCGCGGCCTCACGCAGGGCCACGGCCTTGGCCGCCATGATGTGCACCAGGGGGCCGCCCTGGATGCCCGGGAAGACGGAACGGTCCAGGTCCTTGGCGAACTTCTCCTTGCAGAGGATGAGCCCGGCCCTGGGGCCACGAAGGGTCTTGTGGGTGGTGGTGGTCACGAAGTGGGCGAAGGGCACGGGCGACGGGTGGACCCCCGCGGCCACGAGGCCGGCGATGTGGGCCATGTCCACCATGACGAGGACGTCGTTCGCGCTGGCCATGTCCCAGATGCGGGGAAAGTCGATGAACCGGGGATAGGCGCTGGCTCCCACCACCACGAGCTTGGGCTTGTGCTCCTTCATGAGGCCCTCCAGGGCCTCGTAGTCGATGGTCTCCGTGTCCCTGCGGACGCCGTAGGGGATGAACTTGTAGAGCTTGCCCGAGAAGGAGAGGGGGTGCCCGTGGGTGAGGTGGCCGCCGTGGCTCAGGTCCATCCCCAGAACCGTGTCTCCCACCTGGAGGACCGACATGTAGACGCCCATGTTGGCCTGGGAACCGCTGTGGGGCTGGACGTTGGCGTGCTCGGCCCCGAAGAGGGTCTTGGCCCGGTCGATGGCCAAGTTCTCCACGATGTCGGTATAGACGCAGCCGCCGTAGTAGCGCTTGCCGGGGTAGCCCTCGGCGTACTTGTTGGTGAAGACCGAGCCCGCCGCTTCGAGGACGGCCTCGGAGACGAAGTTCTCGCTGGCGATCATCTCCAGGTGG
>JAKAJA010000403.1 GCA_021814085.1 Acidobacteriota bacterium
CCTGGCCCTCGTCGGTGGACACATGATCGTGGAGGCCTTCCGGGGGGGCCAGGACCGGCCCCAGCGGGACCCCACCCGCGGCATGACCCTCGTGCTCCTGTCCCTCGCCACGAGCATGGACGCCCTCGCCGTGGGGCTGAGCCTGGCCCTGCTGAACGTCTCCATCTGGTGGCCCTCGGCGGTCATCGGTCTGGTGTGCGCGGCTTTCACCGCAGCGGGCCTTCACCTGGGCCGCATGGCGGCCGCCACCACTCGCTTGGGGCGTTTCGCGGAGATCGCCGGCGGGCTCGTTCTGCTGGCCATCGGCGTGAGACTACTGGCGCAGCATGGGGTGTTCTGACCGCCTGAGGCGCAAAGGTGGGGCCTGGGTAGATTTTAGGACAATCAGGTGGCCCCGACGGGCGGCGGGCTCAGCCCTTCCGGGCGATGGGCTTGTGCTTGAGGACGTAGAGGAGTTCCGTGGCATCCTGCTGGAGGGAGGCGGACAGCTTGTCCCCCGTCTTGAGGCCCAGGATGGCCTCCTGAAAGGCGGCGAGGCGGCAGGGGTTCTGCATGGGGTGCGGAGAGGGGACTCCCCAATCGCATGCGGCACAGGACTCGTCGCACCCGATGGCCTTCAGGGCCTCGGGCAGGTCCGCACGGCGCATGTGGTCCTGCAGGGTGCCGAGGGACGACAGCTTCTTGGTCCGGGCCACCTCTTCGAGCAGCTCGGTCACTTCCCTGAGCCAGACCTGTGTGGAATTCACGGCGGACCCTCCCTCAAGAAGGGGCACAGTGTGTCCAAAGGCGGAGGCTAAATCAAGCCCGGCCCTTGCCACCCGTGATGAAAAGGGCCAATCTACCCACGGAGACCCACCATGCGCTTGGCCAGAGTTGCCCCCCTGCTCCTCCTCGCCCTCCTCACGCCCCTCCTGGCCTGCTACACGCGGTTCAGCCCCGAACGGGTGCGCGCGGAAATCGTCCGCCAGACGGGCCAGGAGCCCCAGACCTCCTTCGAGTTCAGCCTGGGCGGCGCCACCATGAAGCTGGCCAAGACGGTCGTATCCAAGGCCACGGGAGAACCCATGAACTTCGGGGGCCTCACCCGCATCGAGCTGGCCGTTTTTGACGTGCCCCAGGGCAAGGCCCTAGACTTCACCCGCATGCCCGTACACGGGTGGGATACCCTCATCAAAACCCGCGACCAGAATCGCTCCCTGACGATCTTCGTCCGCACCAACGGGGAGACCCTGGGCGATCTCGTCATCATCGCCGACGGGGAGCGGCAGGTCCTCTATGGCCGGCTCAAGGGCAGGCTCGACCGGAACCTTCCCTCGGCTCTCGAGCGGGCCCTTCGGGCCACGGGCCTCCAGGGCCTCAAGGAGCACCTCCTGGACGCCACGAGGGACGAGCCGGGGCGCCCACCCCTGCAGCAGGCGCCCAGGGCCCCACGCCCCCCGGCAAGGCGACCCTGAGGCCTGCCGCACGGCCAACAATCCTTGACAGCGGTATCCCCGGGCATTAGGGTCCAAGTGAGGCGAGGGGGAACCATGGAAGGCCATTCTGTTTCCCGGCGGAGCTTTATCGGGGCGACGGCCCGGTGGGGCGGAGCGGCGGCAGGGGCCGGTGCCCTCCTTTCTTCGTCGGATATCTTGAACTTGCTCGGGGTTAATCCCGCCGCCGAGGAGCCCATTGACGGAATCCTCCGGAGGGCCCCCGTGGCCCGTTACTGGACGTCCCCCACGGCGGCCAAGCCCGACTGCACCGCGTGCCATACCCCCGCAGCATTGGCGAAGGGCGCGGAGCATGCCCACAAATCGCGGGTCGTAAAATGCCTCCTCTGTGCCCACACGTGCCTCATCCCCGAGGGGGAGCGGGGCCGCTGCCGGGCCCGCATGAACGTCCGCGGCCAGTTGCGCTCCCTGGTGTACGGCCGGCCCATCGCGGAGCACGTGGACCCCATCGAGAAGAAGCCCTTCTTCCACTTCCTGCCCGGGGCCGAAGCCTACTCCCTGGCCACCTCCGGATGCCCCCTTCGGTGCAAGTTCTGCCAGAACTGGACCATATCCCAGGCCAGGCCCGAGGACTACGAGGCGGCGTACTGCCCCGCGGAGGCCATGGCCAACCGGGCCAAGGGACGGGGGACGCCGGTGGTGGCCTTCACCTACGACGAGCCCACGGTCTTCACCGAGTACCTCACGGACATCGCGCGGGCGGCCAGGAAGGTGGGGCTCCGGTCCGTCCTCATCTCCTGCGGGTTCATGAACGAGGCGCCCCTGGCGGAGATGATCGAGGTGTTGGACGGGATCAAGATCGACCTGAAGGGGTTCTCCCCCGAGTTCTACCGGGAGGTGAGCGGCGCGGAGCTGGCCCCCGTCCTGAGGAGCATCAAGCAGGTGGCCAAGTCGGGGCGGCACCTGGAGATCGTGAACCTCGTGGTGCCCACGTTGAACGATTCGGAGAAGATGCTCGCGGAGCTCTCCAAGTGGGTGGCGGGGGAGGCGGGCCCGGACGTGCCCGTTCACTTCACGCGGTTCCATCCCGACTACCAGCTCCTGAACCTCCCGCCCACCCCCGTTGCCACCCTCGAGAGGGCCCGGGACCAGGCCATGAAGAACGGCCTGCGCTACGTCTACGTGGGCAACGTCCCCGGCCACCCGGGGAACAACACCTACTGCGCCAGGTGCGGGAAGGTCTGCATCGAGCGGACGGGGCTCTTCGTGAAGTCCATCCACATGAAGGCCGGGGCCTGCGCCGCCTGCGGCAATAAGATCCCCGGTGTATGGGCATAGGGCGCCGAGCCGCGAGAGGGGCGCGGAGCCCGAGGAGAGAACATGGACACGCGAGATGTCCGCAACAGGACTTGGTGGCTGATCCTTTTCCTCTTGATCTACGCGGCTGCGTGGGCCTCCGAGCCGGCGGACGCCGTCGTCCGCCCGCCGGCGGTGGCGGGCAAGTTCTATCCCGAGGACGCCAAGAAGCTCCAGGCCGCCGTGAAGGGGTTCCTGGAGGACGCCCTCCCGCCCCGCGGCGAGCGCCCCCTGGCCCTCGTGGTGCCCCACGCCGGATACCCCTACTCGGGCCAGATCGCGGCGGACGCCTACCGCCAGGCCATGGGCTACGACTACGACGTGGT
>JAKAJA010000404.1 GCA_021814085.1 Acidobacteriota bacterium
TGAGGCCATGCGCGACATCGCCATCATCGGCATCGGCATGACGGACTTCGGGGAGCTCTGGAACGACTCCCTGAGGGACCTTTTCGTGAAGGCGGCCCTGGAGGCCATGGACGACGCCGGCGTGGACCACATCGACGGCCTCGTGGCGGGGTGCATGAGCCCCGGCCTCTTCGCCGGGCAGGAGCACGTGGGCTCCCTCCTCGCGGACTACCTCGGCCAGGCCCCCATCCCCGGCGTGCGCGTGGAATCGGCCTGCGCCTCCGGCGGCATGGCCTTGAGGACGGGCATCGCCTACGTGGCTTCCGGGATGCATGACGTGGTCCTGTGCGGCGGCGTGGAGAAGATGACCGACGTGAGCGGCGCCCAGGCGACCTATGCACTGGCCACGGCCGCGGACCAGGACTACGAGGCCTTCCACGGCGCCACCTTCCCCGGCCTCTACGCCCTCATGGCCACGGCCCACATGCACAAATACGGCACCAGGCGGGAGGACCTCGCCCAGGTGGCCGTGAAGAACCACGACAACGGCCTGCTCAACCCCCACGCCCAATACCGCATGAAGATCACCGTGGACCAGGTCATCAACAGCGTGAAGGTGGCGGACCCCCTCAACATCCTGGACTGCTCCCCCATCACGGACGGCGCCGCGGCGGTGGTCATCTGCCCCCTGGAGATGGCCAAGAAGCTCAAGAAGAAACCCATCGTCAGGATCGCCGCCTCCGCCCACGCCACGGACACCATCGCCCTCCACCAGCGCGCCGACATGACCTGGCTCAAGTCCACCGCCGATGCGGCCGCCCGCGCCTACAAGATGGCCGGCGTGAAGCCCCTCGACATCGACTTCGCCGAGGTCCACGACTGCTTCACCATCTCCGAGATCTGCGTCCTGGAGGCCCTGGGCGTCGTGAAGAAGGGCCAGGGCGGCAAGGCCACGCGCGAGGGCCTCACGGCGCGCGACGGCAAGTACCCCGTGAACCCCTCGGGCGGCCTCAAGTCCAAGGGGCACCCCGTGGGCGCCACGGGCATCGCCCAGATCCACGAGATCGTCACCCAGCTCCGCGGCGAGGCCGGCAAGCGCCAGCTCAAGGACGTGCGCCGCGGCCTCGCCCAGAACATGGGTGGTTCCGGCGGCAGCGCCGTCGTCCACATCCTGGAGGTGCTGTGATGCTTACGCCAGCCATCGTCCGCAGGAGCACCCCCCAGCGCTACCGCATGGAGGCGGCCAAGTGCGCCAAGTGCGGCAAGGTCCACTTCCCCCCGCGCCTCGTGTGCGACGCCTGCAAGGGCCGCAAGTTCAAGGCCTACACCCTGCCCTCCGAGGGCCAGGTCATCTCCCACACGGTCATCCGCACCCCGCCCCGCGGCTTCAGCGACGAGGCCCCCTACTGCATGGGCGTCGTGGAGCTGAGCGACGGCACGCGCCTCCTGTGCCAGATCGCCGACTGCGAGCCCGAGCGCCTGGCCATCGGCCTCAAGGTCACCCTGGAGTTCCGCAAGATCCAGGAGGCCGGGGAGTCGGGGGTTATCGCGTACGGGTATAAGGCAGTTCCTGAAAGATAGAGTCAACGAGCCAGCGAAAAGATACGAAGAAGAAGCAACGAAACAACAAGAGCGAAGAAGCAAAGCGAAAAGAAAGGGCGGGCACGATGCCCGCCCTTTTTGCGCGACCAAATAATGTTGACGCCATTCCAATGTTTGCCAAAGCAAGAGGACGAGCATCCGGTAGGGCATATATCGTTTGGGAAAGATCGGCGTAGTCGGGCCAATGTCGTACGGGCCGATGATTTGTGGCAGTTGTGTGATATCGAATCCGGGCCGTCCAGGCAGCAAGGCTAAGGCCAGACTGCTTGAAGTGTCCCATATCGTGACATCTCAGTATGCGGTGCCGTCTGGAGTCGCCGCAGGAGCAGCGTCGGATGGCCACTCATAGAAAGGCGCGTATGATAACCCTCCGGCGTGCGGCACTGCGCGCTGCTGTCATCGAATCGGAACGGGGCGGACGGGCCGAACTCCCACAATCCCACTTTGAGATGCCGCCCGTTGTCAGCGGGGGCCCTTGCGGCCACATGGAGATTGTTGTTCGTGTCGTAGGCATATGTATAAGGATTCCAGTCGTTCCCTCTTGCGGCACAATTCCGCCCCGATGAGGTTTCAACGAAATAGTTGGGGGTTGCGTGCGAATGTATGCCACGGCTCTGTTTTGAGGGTTTACCGCAATTTCCATCGATATTGAGGGGACATCTGCGACCAGGTTCGCGGAGCCATCATGGCGGATTTCATATACTTCCGTTTGTGGTGGAATTCTGGCGCCCGTGTACCATCGTAAGAGATAAATCGATTGGTCGCTGCCAGAAATGAGATACGAAAGAAACGAATAGGCTTCGACCGGATGAGGTGGCAGGGCCGTGGCCGTGTCGAGTTCCTTCCAAATGACAAGGACATCCACGCTGTCGCTGGTCTGATCGACCCACTGGCCGTTATTGAATCCTGCATAAGTAATGCACCGGTTAGATGAAGACCCAAGGCAAGTCGGACTGATGAACGCACCAACGGAGGCTCAGTTGTGACGCTCGCAGCTGAAGCAAGTCACCAGACAGGTGTTGTTGGAGTTCTCCCGGGTCGTCGGGGCGGCCATTGGCAAGCTTGCCTTTGACCTGGCTCCAGGCGCCTTCGTCGGGATTGAGTTCTGGCGCATACGGTGGAAAGCGTTCCAGATGCAGGCGATGACGTCCACGGCAGAACTCTCGGACCTCGTTCCCCTTGTGGGGAGTGCCGTTGTCCCAGACCACCCCCACATGCCCGCGCAAGTGGCGCGGCAGATGGCGGAGGAATCCACAAGCCTTCTCCTGCTGAATGTTCTTTTCATGGAGCTGAAAGTAGAGGCCGAGGCGCTTGCGCTTGGGGCTGAGGGTGATAGCCGAAATAGCCGAGATGCGGGCGTGATTGTATCGGTCCGGGTGATCGGTGTTTGGCCCCGGGGGGCCCATGTCTTGCGAATATTCGGTATTAAGAGGAACCCCGATTCGTCGATGAGGGCGAGGTGGGCGCCCAGCCGCGAGGCGTTTTTTTTATGCGGGGCCACTCCTTCTTCTTCCAGTTTTCAATAGCCTCCT
>JAKAJA010000405.1 GCA_021814085.1 Acidobacteriota bacterium
CTCCATCATGGTGGTTCCCAAGCGATGCTGCTGCTCGGGCTGAAGGTCCACGAAAAAGCGGAGGGTCAGGTGCATCTGCTCCGGGTCGACCCACCTGACGTGGATCGTTTCGCTCTTGAGCTTGGCCTGAACCTCGGCCACGGCCGCCTTCGTCTCCTTGGACAGGTCCAATGCGAGGAAAGCCCTCATGGATAGCCTCCGACTGTCTTTCAGAATAGACATAAAGCCTTGTCGTGTCAATATATTGCGCGCTAGGAATGGGGAGGGACAAGTGGCGAATGGTGAATGGTGAATGGCGGATGTGCAGGAGAACGCGGTCGCCAGCGGTTCGCCCAACATCACACATGAGAAGTTCACGTGGTCTGGTCCGCGTGTTCAGTTTATATATCGCTTGACATCCATCTCTTCACTGCCTATGGTGTCCGTATGAGCGGCCATCCCCCAGCTCCCCGATCCCGGCACTGTCTCCTGGCCAGGATCGACTATGGCTACTCCCCGCTGACGGCCCGGGGCTGGGCCGAGGCCGACCTCTTCCGCCAGCCGCCCGGGGAGGCGCTCAAGCTTTCCAAGGGCGTACCCGGCCTCGTGGTCCGCCGTGCCGAGTGGGCCCTCGCCTGGGCCGGCACGCGCGACGGGAAGATCGTCTGGGAACGTTTCGCCGCCATCGCGAGGCGGGCCGGGCTCGCCCTCGAATGCAGGTTCCCCCGCCACGCCCGCGAGCTCGCCGTGCGGGTCGAGTCCGTCGGACTTGAACCGGACCGGTGGGAGACGGCGGCCGACGGCTCCGTCCCCCCGCTGTACGATAGCGTAGGCGATCGTCCCGACCTCCTGCACCTGCATCTCCAGCGGGAGTGGGATACGGGATTGGCCGCGGCCCGCGGCGGCGCGGCGCTCCTGCGAATCGCCATCGTCCTCTCCCGCCAGGGGGCCATGCCGGCGCCGCGGCTCTCTGAGGAACTCGGGCTCACGACGGGCGCCTGCCGGGCCTACCTCGGATGGATGGAGGACGCGGCGCTGGTCCGCCGGACGGGTCGGGCCTTCGACCTGCGACATCCCCTCCTGGGGTCTCTCTTCGTACCGGCCCCGGCCGAGCGATCCGCCCCGCGTCCCCGCCGCCCGGCCCAATCCGTGGCCACGGCCAGCCATAGGCCACCGGAGACCGAAGTCCCCGTGTACAGGCCCTCCGATGTGGATTGGGACTGAGAGGGTAGTTTCCACACGGATGTCGGAGGAGGCCGACGCGATGGCGTGCAAGGACGAGGGGCGCAGATATCACGGGCAACCGGAAACCTTGACTCCGGGTCAATGGGACCGAAGTACGACTTAGGGAGGGGGTCTTCTGATGAAGTGTCCTGTTCTGTTTCTCGCCGGGATCTTGCTCCTGGGCCTGATGGCCTGCCAGCCCCAGGCGTCCAAGCCTGTCCAGGCGGAGAGGCCAAGAGGCATAGAGAGCAGCAGGACCTTCAACAGAACCTTCGACGATGTGTGGGATGCCGTGCTCAAGGCTTGGCCTGACCTCCTACAGCGACAGGGGAGCTTCGAGATTCTCAAGGCCAGCAGGTCCATGCAGAACCTCATCTGCTGCAAGGCGCCCTTCACGCTCGGGGAACAGCTGAAGCTGTCTCCGGGGGCGCTCATGATCGGGAACCTTCCCTGGGAATGGTATCGGGATTACGACGAGAGGGCGCACGGCGATGTCCAGGTGAAGGTGCGCGTGGAGTTCCCGTCGGCACCGGGCGGAACCGTCGTGAAGCTCCGCATCGATTATGCCTCCTCCCCCATGATGTCCCTCAAGAGCAACGGGGAGGTGGAGGCGAAATTCTTCCAGGGAATCGAGAGGGCGCTCCAGTAGAGTGTCACGTGAGCGGGCCGGCGGCTCCGCGTGAAACCGGCGATCTCAAATGGAAAGGACCGGATGACCATTCGATCAGTTTTCTGCGGCTTGCTCCTTCTGTCCATGACGGCGGCGGCGAACGCCGCCAAGCCGGATCTGCCGATCCAGTTCGATGCATTGAACCGGCTCGCCGCGGCGGGCGACTACGCCGCGCTGAAGTCCGCCTACCGCCACATCAAGTACACCGATTCCGTGGTGAGGCTCGCCTACGCCCTGAGGTGCGGCGAACTGAGGCCCGGCAAGGATTCGGAGCGCCTGCTCATGGAGGCCATGCCCAAGTCCAGGGAAGAGCTTTACAGGTTCTGCGGACTGGCGAGGCCCGACTCCCAGGCCACCCCATTCGCCCGCTACGCCGCGGGCGGCCTCTTCGAAGCCATGGCCAAGGCGGTGGTCGCCCAGAGGAAGGGACACGTGGAATTCCTGCGCCTCTCCTCCATGGCCGACGGAGAATTGAAGGTGCAGCTGGACGGATGGACGTGCTTCGTGAGGAGGGCGGATCCGAAGGCGTACGGGAAGGCGCTGGGTCATCTTTCCGAGGCGGAGCGCCGCTACCTCCCCGATGACTGCGATGGCCCGAAGGCAAGGCGGGCGGATTGATGGTGGGCGCGGGGTTTCGCTGGGGGGATGGGGCCTCCGGCGCGAGGCCGGGAGGGCCCGGCCTGAGAAAGGGCGGCCCATACGCGGCCATATACGCCGTGGTCAAGCGAATTCCCCGGGGGCGGGTGGCCACCTACGGACAGATCGCCTCTCTCGCGGGGATGGCGGGCCACGCCCGTCAGGTCGGGTACGCACTGCATCACCTGCCCGGCGGGTCCCGCGTCCCTTGGCACCGGGTGATCAACGCCCGCGGCAGGATCAGCTTCCACCCGAGTTCCATGGAGTGGGCCGTCCAGAGGGCCCTGTTGGAAGCGGAAGGTATCGCCGTGAGCATGGACCGGGGCATTTCGCTGGCGCGGGTCCAGTGGCGTCCCTCAGGATAGGAGCTCTCAGATGTCCTCGGGTCCGGCAACGGTTCGCCTCTGCCACCCTATCCTGGTGACCCTCGCCCGGCGTGGGCATGAGGTCCAAGGATGATCAGAATCTTCGTGGACGCCGACGGCTGCCCCGTCAAGGCCGAGGTCTTCCGGGTGGCCGGGCGGCACGGCATCAGGGTCTTCGTCGTCGCCAACTCCCACATAAAGATCCCGCAGGACGAGCTCTTCGAG
>JAKAJA010000406.1 GCA_021814085.1 Acidobacteriota bacterium
TTCCGATCTACGGTCCTGAGCGGCGCGGGCATGGGCACGTACACGGGCACGGGCACCGCCACCGGGGGGGTGGCCATGAACCCCCTTCAGATCATCTCGATCCCATCCTCGCCCTACCGGTTCACCTTGACCTACTGGGCACCGCGCGGGACCGCGTCGGCGGCCTTCAGAAGCGGCGGGCTCAATTCGACCCTCTCGGACCGGAACACCAAGGACGATCCGCCCGGGTGTCCAGAGTCATAGGCTTATTACGGCACGTCCGCCGGATACCGCCGTCAGGGAAAGAACGGAGCCTGCCCCCAGGAGGGGCGCCGCGACGGAGTGTGGGACGCGGTCTCATACCAACTTGCCTTCCATACTAGATCGATCGCTCCTTCTTAAATGCCGGGATACATCTCACGGACTTCCGCTGAGACCAAATGGCGGCGCCGTCTCCGCGGAGCGAGCGGCTGCTTGGTCATCCGTTGAACTCCTCGGAGGTCCGGTGTATGTTCATGGCCAAGGCAGAAGGGTGAGCCGGGACGGGGATGCATGGGCGCTGGCCAGTGTCTCTCCCTCGAGGGAATGGCATCGAGATGAAGCTGAAGCTCATCTATCCGAGTTGGCCCAAGCTGGACCGGCAGACGGAGTTCCATTTGCCGCCCCACGGCCCCGTGGTCTTCGCCGCGGAGGTCCCGCCGGAGGTTGACCTGAGCTTCACGGACGAAAACCTCCAGGAGGTGGACTGCGCGGAGGATGCGGACCTGGTCGCCCTGAGCGTCATGCTCACGAGCCAGCTGCCGCGCGCCTTCGAGATCGCGAGGCGCTTCAGCGATCGGGGTGTCCCCGTGATCTTCGGCGGCATCGCCACCATGCTCCATGCCGAGGAGGTGGCCCTCCATGCCGATTCCGTATTCCTCGGCGAAGTGGAGGGGCGCTTCGCCGCCGTCCTCGATGACTTCAATGCCGGCCGGCTGAAGAAGCTCTACGACTATATGGATGACCCTCCCGACATCGCGCTGGTGGGTACCGCGCGGCGGTCGATCCTCAAGAGGGAACTGTACAACTACCGAGGGACGCAGATGCTGGACCTCGTCCACGCATCGAGGGGGTGCAAGTTCAACTGCTTCCCCTGCTGCACCGGCTACCTGGGCGGAAAGCGATTCCGCCCGCGGCCCATCGCCAAGGTCATCGAGGAGATGGAGTCCATCCCCAACAACCGGCTGTTCATCGTGGACAACTCCCTCGCCCAGGACAAGGAATGGCTCGTGGACCTCTTCACCGCCATGGCGCCGCTGAAGAAGAAATGGGTCTCCCATCCCATCCTGGACGACGACGAGATCCTGGACCTGGCGGCCAAGGCCGGGGCCTGGTACGTCTACCAGGCGGTCTTTGACACCTCGGACTTCATCCGCAGCCGCATCCGGCGGCTCAAGGAACGCGGCATCGGGGTGGAGGCCACGGTCATCCTGGGGACCGACGATCAGGACGAGGATGCCATCAAGCGCATCGTGGACTTCCTCCTCGAGATCAAGCTCGACGTGGCCGAATTCACCGTCATGACCCCTTTCCCCCATTCCCCCATCCGGGCTCAGATGGATGAGGAGGGGAGGATCATCAGCAACGACTGGCGGGCATACACGTGCGACAAGGTCGTCTTCAGGCCCAAGCGCATGACCCCTGACAAGCTCCAGGAGATGTACACCTATGCGTGGGACACTTTCTACCAGGGGAGCGGCCACGCGCTGAAGATGGCGGACCTCTTCAAGGCCGTGGTGCGGCGTGAGGTCGAGGACGGAACCTACCGCAGATACCAGCCCGCGCCCATTAGGTCCTTTAATAAAGAGAGGACCCAGCCCTCATCTTGACACCAGTGCAGGGGTGATGTATCTTCCCTGTCTGGAAGCGAAGCGCCGATTTGATCCTCAGCTTGCGGGCGCTCAACAAATGCAGCTAAAGCGGGACGCGACCCGTCCAGCTGATGCTGAGGCGGGTTTTTTCAGTATTGGAGGTCTGATATGAGCCATCGTTTTGAAACCCTCTGCCTTCACGCGGGACAGTCCATCGACGAGACGGGGGCGCGGGCCGTGCCCCTCCACCGCTCTTCCAGCTACGTCTTCAAGAGCTCGGAGCACGCGGCGAACCTCTTCGCGCTCAAGGAGCTGGGCAACATCTACACGCGCCTCATGAACCCCACGCACGACGTCCTGGAGAAGCGCCTCGCGGCCTTGGAGGGCGGCGCCGCTGGGCTCGTCACGAGCTCGGGCACGGCGGCCATTTTCTATAGCGTCATCAACCTCGCCAGGACGGGCGACGAGATCGTGGCGGCGGACAACCTCTACGGCGGCACCACCACCCAGTTCAACGACATCCTTCCGCAGTTCGGTATCCACGCGCGCTTCGTGAACGCGTCGGACCCTTCCAACTTCGAGGCCGCGATTTCCGAAAAAACGCGAGCCATCTTTGTGGAGACCATCGGGAACCCCTCACTCGACGTGGTGGACCTCCCGGCCGTGGCGGCCGTCGCCAAGAGGAACCGCGTCCCCCTCATCGTGGACAACACATTCGCCACGCCCTTCCTCGCGCGGCCCATGGAGCAGGGCGCGGACATCGTGGTCCACTCCCTGACCAAGTGGATCGGGGGCCACGGCACCTTCATCGGCGGCATCCTCATCGATTCGGGCAAGTTCGACTGGACCGATCCCAAGTTCGCCCTCTTCAACGAGCCCGAGCCCAGCTATCACGGCCTGCGGTTCGCGCACGACCTGGGGCCCCTCTCTCCCATCGCTTTCGCCCTGCGGGCGCGACTCGTGCCCCTGCGCAACCTGGGTGCGTGCCTGAACCCCGACAACGCGTGGCTCGCCCTCCAGGGGCTGGAAACCCTTCCCCTCCGCATGGAGCGCCACTGTACCAATTCCCTTGCCGTGGCGCGCTTTCTCAAGGGCCATTCCAAGGTGAGCTGGGTGCGGTATCCTGGCCTGGAGGACGATCCCTCTCACACCACGGCCAGGAGGATCTTGAACGGGGGATTTGGTGGCGTCGTCGTGTTCGGCATCAAGGGCGGCAGGGAAGGCGGGCAGAAGTTCATCGACGGACTGACCCTCTTCTCGCACCTCGC
>JAKAJA010000407.1 GCA_021814085.1 Acidobacteriota bacterium
GCCTGATACAGGGGCACTCGCTTTGGCATGGAGAGGCTGTACTCCGCGATGCAAGTCCTCCTTGTCGAGTTGGCCTCCAGGAGGGCGTTGTAGATGCTCCTCGCCGCGGCCGGCGGCAGAAGATCCTGGACCTTGCGCCCGAGGATTTGCTCGGGAGGCAAGAAGAGCTCCTCTGCTTTTGACGCTTTCCAGTCAAGGATGAGCCCTTCCGCATCGAGGCGGAAGAAGAGGTCGGGGAGGGCATTGAAGATGGCCTGGATCTGGTAGGCGGATTGGCGGAGCTGGTCCTCGGCCTCCTTGTGGGCCGTCACGTCGAAGGCCGTGAGGACTCCGGCTCGCTCCCCTCGGAAGGACGCCTGGGCTAGGCTCACGAGCAGCCACCTCGTGCTCCCGTCCTTCTTGCGGATCGGGGCCTCGAACTGGCTGAGGACCGGTTCACCGCGGAGGCGCGACATGGCCCGCCTCTTGATGAGTTCGCGGTACTCCGGATGGAGGAGGTCGCCCAGGGTCATGCCGTTGAGCTCCGCGTTGCTGAACCCCGTGATCTTTTCGGCGGCGGGGTTGGCGTAGAGGAGGGCCGACTCCTGGTAGATGACGATGGCCGCGGCGGCGCTTTCGGCGAGAGCCCTGAAAAGCTGCTCGCTCTCGGCCAGGGCGGCCTCCGTCGCCCTCCGGCCGGTGACGTCATGGCCCGTCCCCACGAGGGAAGTGACCTTGCCTTCGCCGTCCAAGACCGCGGCGTAGGAGCACGCGAACCAGCGCCAGCCGTCCTTCATCCGGAGCCTGTGCTCTATCTGGGAAACGTGGGGAGGCTTGCGCAGGAGGGCCAGAGTCCTCATCGTTTCCTGCAGGTCCTCCTCGTGGACGAAGGGGAGCACGTCGCTGCCCACGATTGTGCCGAGGTCTTGGCCCGCGGCCCTGCAGAAGGAGGGGCTCACGAAGGTGATCTTGCCATCCCGGTTCAGCTTCACCACGATGTCGGTCTGGTTCTCGATGAGGAGCCTGTAGTTCTCCTCGCTCTGGCGCAGGACTTCCTGGGCTCGCCGGCGCTCGGTCGTGTCGCGGATGATGGAGAGGACGGCCTTCCTGCCCTGATAGTGAACGATGGAGGAGTTGATATCCACGAAGAGGTCGCTGCCGTCGCTCATCTTGTGCACGGCGTCCACGTGGAGCACGGCACCCATCTCGATGGTCTTTCGTATTCTCTCGGCTGCCTGTCCGGGGCGGCCGCTGATGTTCTCCAGCGGGAGTCCGAGGAGGCCGGCCCGGGGGTACCCGTAGAGCTCGCAGGCGGCCCGGTTGGCGTCGAGGATGACCCTGCGGTCGGCGTCCACGACGAGGATGGCATCGTGGGCGTTATGGAAGAGCCCACGGTAGTCCTCCTCCACCTCCTGGAGGGCCTCCCTGGCCTCGACGCGCTCGCTGATGTCCTGGAGGAAAACGACGTGGCCCGGGCCATCAGGCAGATTCACGTCCTCTACCTTCACCTCCACGGGGAAGGTTTCTCCCATGCGGATGCACCGGGTCTCATAACCTTCCGGAGCGAATTCCCCATGAATCCGCGCCGCGATATAGCCACCCACCCTCTCCCGCTCGTCGGGAGCCACCAGGTCGATGGCTCGGCGAACGTCCAACTCGGCGAGGCCGTGCAGGCCAAAGAGGGCCAGAAATGCCGGGTTCGCGTGGAGGAGAAGACCCTGGCGGTGAAGGAACGCCGGAGTGGGCGAGGAGTCCAGAAGGTCCAGGGCCTGACGGCGAGCCCTTGCCGAGAGGCGCCTCAAGGCCCGGTGCCGGATGGCCCAGGCCGCGGCCAGTGTGGCTGCGATCCCAAGGAGGAGGCCGGAGACGCCCCATGTGGCCATCTCTCCATGATCGGCGGCCATGGCGGGAAGGTCGGGAAGGGCGGTAAGGGCGAGCAGGAAAGTGCTCGGCCAGGAAAGGCCCTCCACGATCGCAGTCCCCTCGCGTCTGTTTAGAACCATGAAAAACCGTCCTTAAGTCAGAACAGTATGTATCAAATCAAGATCAATTCAATCTATGCCTTTTCCTCCAGAGGAGCAAGGCGTGGGCCCGTTGCGCCGGGGGGGCCGCTCCGTTACACTCCTCCTGCCCCTGCTCCCGCGCTGCCGCGGAGGCCCGGGCGAAAGGCCTTGACAGAGCACGAGCACCCCCTGGCCCAGAAAGAAATCGCCAAGGAGCAGGCCTGGAACGCCCCCCAGGTGAACGCTCTCACCGGTGCATACCGGTCGGGCACCCTCAGCCTCATCCTGGGGGCGGGAGTCTCCAAGGGGTGCGGGCTTCCCGTCTGGTCGGAACTCAACCGTCGCCTCCTCAGGCGGGCGCTGGAGGGGCTCTACGAAGCGGTTGGGCCCGACGAGGCGCCGCTCCACGCCAGGGACATCGAGGCGACCCTCAAGGACCGGGTGCGGCCCATGATGGGCCGGTACATCAAGGCCAAGCTCGGTGATCGTTACGTGGACGAGGTGCGGGCAGCACTCTATGAAGTCGAGGCGCGGCCCTCCAAGACGGTCCGGGCCATCCTTGCCATGGACAGTCTCCACGCCCTACTCACTCCCAACTTCGATGATCTCCTCGAAACATTTGCAGAGGATCTTGGCCTCACCTCGCGGTACCAGCCGATTTTTTCGGCCCCCATCCTCGCCGAGGCGGGGCGCATCCCCATCTACCACACCCACGGCTACCTTCCCAGGAACCCCGAGGCCCGGCACTCCGACAGCCTCATCCTCTCAGAGGACGATTACCACGAGCTCCTTCACCAGGGCTACCATTGGACCGACCACGTGGCGATCCAGCTCCTGGCCCGCTCCACGTGCCTCTTCATAGGGACCTCGGGGGAAGATCCCAACCTTCGGCGACTCCTGGACCTCGCCAGGAAGCTCGCGTCCCCCGTGCGCCACTACCTCCTGCTCAAGCCGCCCGCCGCCTTGCCCAAGGACCCGCGCAGCGCCATCCGCTATTCGGCCTCCCGCAGGGCGGTTTGGGACGCATTCGATCACCTCGGCCTGGAGGTCCTGTGGATTCACGACTACGACAGGGACATCACGGGGATCCTCCATGCCATCGCGGGAGGG
>JAKAJA010000408.1 GCA_021814085.1 Acidobacteriota bacterium
ATTTCGAGGCAATCACCGGCTACACCCCTGAGGAGGTGAGGGGGGTCCATGCTCCCCTGCCAACCGATAACCCTATCAACACCGTGGGGAACGAGTGGACGAGGCGGATGCTGGAGGAAGGGATCCAGCCCCCTCCCTATCTCTATGAGATGCGGCATCGGGATGGGCACCATATTCTGCTGGAGACCTACGAGCGCCCCATAGTCAAGGAGGGGGCCGTCGTAGGGCTCCAGGGGATCGCCCACGACGTGACGGCAAGGGAGCGAACCCAGGACGAGTTGCGCAGGAAGGACAGGCTCCTGCAGGCGGTAGCCGAGGCGGCCCGGGTGATGATGGGCGCCCACGATTCGCCGGGAGCCATAGGGGTGGCGCTTGCGATTCTCGGCCGGGCGGTGGAGGCGGACCGGGTCTACCTCTACCAGATCCACAAAGGAGGGGAGAGTGGCGAGGAGGTCCTCAGCCAACGGTACGAGTGGACCTCCGGCAGGGTGCAGCCCCAGATCTCCAACCCGCTGTACCAGTCCATCCCCATGGACCACCCCCTGGTGCAACAGTGGCGGCCCATCCTCGAGAAGGGCGGCTGCGTGCGGCAGGTCGTTCGTGATCTGCCGGAGTCCGCCCAGGCCATTTTCAAGGCCAACGGGGGGCGCTCCCTCCTCGTGGTCCCCGTGTACAGCGGGAAGCGGCTGTGGGGGTGCCTCGGGTTCAACGACTGCACGACCGAACGGGAGTGGACGAGGAGCGACGAGGCCATCCTCAGCGCCTTCGCGACCTGCGTGGGCGGTTCACTGCAAGATAGGTAAACAGGGGCCTGTGATACCAGCTAGCCTTCAATGATGGAGTGATTCCTCTCTCCTGTAGGCCGGGATACACATCCCGGCCGGGGCGAGGATTGGCATCCCAGCCTACGGGAAGCAAACGACGGACGGCAAGTTGGTATGAAAAGAGAAAGGCGCGGGGGTTGCCCCCCGCGCTTGTTCACTAAACGAAATAAATGGAGCTATGCGTCGACCTTGGCCTTCTTGGCGTCCCAATAGAGGAAGGCCGCGAGGGCCAAGAACACGAAGAGCCCGAGCCAGTTCTGCCTCTCCGGCGTGAAGAGGTTGGGCATCCAGGCCGCGAAGCCGAAGTTGTCCACCTCCACGTGGAAGACCTCCGAAAGGAGCATCTTGGTGATGCCGTCGAAGACTCCCGCCAGCGCCCCGCCCGCGATGAAGCCCGAGGCGATGAGGATGGCCTTGTCGTTTCGGGCCTTGGAGAGCTTCTCGTCGCTGGCGGATTTCTGGATGAGCCAGCCCACGATGGCGCCGAGGAGGATGGGGCTGTTGAGCTCGATGGGGAGGTACATGCCCAGGGCGAAGGCGAGGGCCGAAATGCCCAGCATGGAGACGATCACCGCGACCACGGCACCTATTCCGTAGAGCATCCAGGGCACATCCTGCCCTCCCATGAAGGCGTTGGCCACGGCGGCCATGGCGCCGGCCTGGGGGGCGGGGAGTGGGTTCATGTGTTCCGGTGTGGGCGTGCCGTAGCCGTAAACCCTCGCGAAGAGCATGATGACGGCCGTCACCGTGAAGCTGGCCAGGGCCGAGCCAAGGATGTTGCTCCACTGGATGCTCTTTGGGGTCGAGCCGAGCCAGTATCCCACCTTGAACTGGGTGACCAGCGACCCTGACATGGATAGAGCCGTGCAGACCACGCCTCCGATGAGGAGGATGGCGAGCATCCCCGGCCCGCCCTTCAACCCGAGGGCCGCGAGGGTCACGGCCGCGATGATGAGGGTCGTGAGGGTCATGCCCGAGATGGGGGTAACCGAGATCATGGCCACGGCCCAGGCCGAGACCGCCGAGAAGAGGAAGACGATAAGGAACGTGAGGACGAGCGACAGCAAGGCAAGGACAAGCGCGTTGGGCTGGCCCGCCATGACCACGGCCCAGAAGTAGACGAGGATGGCCACCGCGAGGCCGATGGCCATGGCGAATACAGAGGTCATCTTGATGTCCAGGTCGAGGCGCGAGGTCTTGGCGGAAGATGGGTCGTGCTTCTTGAAGAGCTGGGAGAGGACCTGCTGGAGGGCCTGCTTGATGACGGGGGACATCTTGAGGATGGAGATGACGCCGGCGGCGAAGATGCCGCCGATTCCTATGTTGCGGACGCCGGGGTGGAGCATCATCCCCGAGGCGTCCTTAATGCCGAAGAAGATCTTGTCGTAGGAGGCGGCGCCGTAATCGGGGCTGATGGACCCGAACAGCGGTATGAGGACGAAGTAGGAGAGCATGGAGCCGGCCATGATGATGGAGGCGTACTTGATACCGATGATGACGCCGAGGCCCAGGACCGCGGCGGAGGTGTTCATGGCGAAGACGCCCTTGGTCTTGTTCGTGAGGTTGGTGAAGAAGTCCAGGCTCTTGATGGAGGCGGTAGAGAAGGTGTCGCTCCACGCCCTGAGGGCGAGCGACAGGTAGTCCAGGACGATGCCCATGCCCAGGGCGTAGATGAGGACCTTGGCCTGGTTGCCACCCTTCTCGCCCGCCACGAGGATCTCCGTCGTGGCCGTGCCTTCAGGGAAGGGGAGCTTCCCGTGCATCTCGTGGGTGAAATAGCGGCGGAAGGGGATGAGGAACAGAACGCCCAGGACCGCGCCGAGGAAGGGCACGAGGAAGATCTGGAGGAAAGTCGAAATGGGACTGACCCCCTTGTCCAGACCCAGCATGAAGATGGCCGGCATGACGAAGACCGAGCCGCCCACCACGATGCCCGAGGTGGCGCCGATGGCCAGGATGTTCACATTCTCGATGAGGGAGCTCTTCCGGCGGGCGACGGCCGAGAACCCCACGGCGAGGATGCCGATGGGGATGGCCGTCTCGATGCCCTGACCCAGCTTGAGGGCGATGTAGGAGGCCGCCGCCGAGAATATGACGATCATGAGCAGGCCGAAAACGATCGACCGCCGTGTGACCTCCGGCACCCCTGTCTCCGAGGAAATGATGGGTGTATATTCCTCCCCCGGCTTGAGCTCCGTGTAGGCGTTTTCGGGGAGGAAGTTGTCCGATTTCTGGTTTCCTTGGCCGGTCGCGCTCATGAGTCCCCCT
>JAKAJA010000409.1 GCA_021814085.1 Acidobacteriota bacterium
TGGCGCGCGAGGGGAGCACCCCCGGAAACGAAGAAACGCATGCGCCCGCCTGTCCTGGCTTTGAGCTTCTTGGGCACAAGCTGTTTGGCCAGCAGATACTTGAACCCCAGCCAGGGTCCGACCCGTTTCCCCGTTCCGGCCTTTTCGGCCCACTCGGTGGTGACGCGAATGCTCCAATGCACGAGCACCTTTCGCAGGAAGGGAGAATGGGCGGCCTGGTCGAGGACCTTGCCGTAGACCTTTTCGTAGAAGCGGGGCACGGCGGCCATGAGGGTCGGCCGCACCTCGCCCATGTTGTCCGCCACCTTGTCGATGCTCTCCGCGTAGGCCAGGCTCAGGCCCCGTAGGAAGTAGACGTAGTCGAGCATCCGCTCGAAGGAGTGGCTCAGGGGGAGGAAGATGAGGGCCCTGTCCTCGGGCCCCACGTGGATCCTCTCAAGGCCGCCCTTGACGTTCTCCACGAAATTTCTGTGGGTCAGCATGACGCCTTTCGGCACACCGGTAGTTCCCGAGGTGTAGATAATCGTGGCCAAGTCCTCGGGAGTGACCGCGGCGGCCGTTCTCCCGTGCGAGCCCGGGTTTGCCAGCTTGCACTCGCGTCCACGCTTCAGAACCTCGTCCCAGGTCAGGAGACCGCCGTTTGCCTCGGGCGGCGGGTCCATGATGATGATGTCGCGAAGGTTCCCGAGCGTTCCCCTCTGCGAGATGAGCTTGGCGGCCTGGTCGTAATTGGAGACGATGGCGATATTGGCATCGCAGTCGTTCACGATGTAGGCCGTTTCCTGCGCGTTGAGGGTGGCGTACGGTGGAACGGTGGCCGCGCCAGCAGTGAGAATGGCGTAGTCGGCGATGAGCCACTCGGGCCGGTCCTCGGAGATGAGGGCGACCTTGTCGCCCGGCTTGAGCCCGAGCCCCATCAACCCGCAGGAGAGGTCCTCCACCAGCTCGGCCACCTGCCCCGTGGACCAAGTCTTCCACGCCTCGCCTCGCTTGGCCATGAGCAGGTCGGGCCGATCGAGATGTTCGATGTTGTGGAAGAAGACGTCGCAGAGTGTCCTGATCTCATCCATCCCCTGTCCTCCGGTAGCTTAATTGAATTCTATCATATGGGCCGCCGCAAGGGAGAGCCGTCCGGAGGAGCCAAATCGGGATGTGAAAGGCTCTGGTCATAGGGAAAAGAAGGCGGCGGGAGCTTGAACGCCCAGAATGCCGTCCAGGTAGTGATCCCCTTCCAGGAAAAAAGGCACGGCAACGTAGGACACGTCCTTCACTTCAAATCCGCCTTCGACACCCGTAACGTCGGCCACACGGTCCAGGTAGGCCAGCCAGGTGAGCCTGGAGAGCTCACCCAGGACCGAGGGCGCGCGCGAGCCATCCAGCACGGGGGCATCACCGCCAGAAAGCGCGATGGCCGCTCCCGCCTGGGCATACCGAAGGGTGAAGTTATCGCAGTAGACGGCCTTCGGACTCCAAAATGCCGGAACGAAGAGGGGGCCGAGGGGGCGCTGGTTCGCGTAGGCCCTCTCTTTGGCGGGCTCCTTGGCCAAACAGGAGAAGGTTCCTTCCACGCGCCAGAATGGGGCGTGAAGATCGGGGCGCGACTTTCGGATCACGGGGACGGCGTACCGCAGCGGATACCCCCGTGCGAAGTCGGAGCAGTGCATGGCCATGGAGCAGGGACGGCAGATGAAGACCAAGGATCGGCTCCCCCCCTCCATCTCGCCACCGCACGCGGGGCACGTGAGCGGTACCAGAAGCTGGCCGCTCATTCCAGCCACCCGGTCCGACGGGACCTTTGGAACATGGCTTTGACCAGAAATGATGCCAGCACGTTGAAAGGAGTGAAGGGGTTCTTTGGAGGCGCTCCAGCCCCTTCGACCCGGAGCCCCCCCGGAGCCAGGCGCGCCACATAAGGCGTCCTCATGATGATCCACGCCGCCTGCAGGCCCATCGCAAGGGCGCTCCCCACAATCAGGCTCGCGATCACTACCGCCTTGACCGAGCCGGGAGAGCTCTCCAAGGTGCCATGGGAAAGCTCTCCCAGGAAGGCCGCGAGGTTTCCCGCCACGAAGCCCAGCCCGGCAACGATGGGAAGGGCGAGCAGCCGGGCCCAGTCCTTCCGGAAGGGAAGCTGACCCGCGAGCCATCGGCCCTCCACCTCTTCCCTCACGACCGTGAAGATGTCGTTGCCGTAGCGGAAGGTGAATGAGGCGACGGGCACGTAGACCAACGTCACCTGCATCTCAAGAACCTTCAATTCGCCTCTGGTTTCTGGGCCGGAGCCCACGCCCTTTTCCACGATTCTCTCGAGGGGGATGTCCACGT
This sequence comes from Acidobacteriota bacterium, assembly GCA_021814085.1. GTDB lineage: Bacteria > Acidobacteriota > UBA4820 > UBA4820 > DSQY01 > JAKAJA01. The sequence continues at coordinate 2,326 of JAKAJA010000409.1, forward strand.
CCACCACGTCGCCTTGTCGCGCCAGATCGTTCAGAGTGGCGGACGTCGATTCCTCCGCGTGGCCAAGGACGACATCCCGGAGATCCATGTCCACCATGTCCCAGTTTTCCAGCACGGCGGCAGGATAGATGTACCTGAATTCGCCGAGGACCACCCGGCTGTCTTCCTCCACCCGAATCTCGGGCTTGCCGCGCTGGTAGCGCGCCATCGCGACGGCGCCAAAACCGGGCCCATTCTCGTCAGGCAGGGCCGACCCGGGCATTCTGGCGACGACGCGCTCCTTCCCCACGGCCAGCACGCCTCCCCTCTTCCCCGAGAGGAGATAGAAGGGGACGTAAACCCGCTGGTGCTTCAAGAGGACCGCCATGCCACCGAGCCCCTTGGCCACGAGAGGGTTGCGGAACAGCTTGCGGCACGCGCCGCGATGGTCATCTTCGGTCAGGCGCGGCGGAATGACATACCGGGGCAGGAAATCGTCGCCGACGTAAAGCAGAGAGCGCCCGCAATAATTGCAAACCAGACGCCTGGATTCCGAGGGCGGCGCCAGCGCACCTCCGCAGAGAGGGCAACTCATGGCGCGAGGGGCCGTCATCCCAGCTCCCTCGCTCCCAGGACGCGAAGCACGGGGAAGGCCACCGCCGCGGCCAGCGCCACGGCAAGAAGGCTGAGGCCGAACCCGGGGACGAGGGCGGCAATCGCCGTGAAGATGACGAAAAGAAGCACGACGAGCTTCAGGAAGTGCGAGCTGATCTCGCTGCTCAT
>JAKAJA010000410.1 GCA_021814085.1 Acidobacteriota bacterium
AGCCACGGATCGTTCAGGCGGCCCTCCTCCTCCACCGGGAGAAGTGGGAATCGTTCCAGAAGCGCGACCGCAAAGAGGCCCCGTCCAGTTCGGGATGGCATGCCCGACCCGTCATAGATTCGCACCCTCTCCATGCCGCAGGTGGGGGAATCCTTCTTGAGGATGTAGCCAGAGAGGTCGAGTTCGGCCAGCGAGTCGCATTTCCCGGCCGCGTAGTGTCGCATGGCCCTAGTGTGATCAATGCCGCTCCTCGGCGCCGTGAGGTGCACCTCATTTCCGTCCCGGGTCAGGCGGATGCTCTCCCGAGGTGCGCCGAGCCCGATGTCCATCTCCGGGCAGATGGGGACGAACCTGACGAATCGGCCTAACGTGCCGGCGATCCAGTGGTCCAGCTTGTGCTGCCCGTCGTAGCGGACCTTCGCGCCGAGCAGGCATGCGGAAACCCCGATTCGGATGTCGCCTTCAGTCCCGACCGGATCGGCACCCTCCAGCGAGATTTCCTCTGTTGCCGGCATGTTTCACCCCTTTTGGACCGATTATACAACGTCGCCTGCTGGTAGGTCCCACGTTCCAGGTGGTAAGCTGAAATGAGCCGGAAGCGACGCTCGGGGGTCAGCGTCGGCTCATGGGGGGAGACAGGGCCATGCTTCGAAGATCGATCGGCGCGACGATGGCCGCGGCAATGACCGTGGCTTGCACGCTTGCAGGGGCCGAGGAGAGCCTGCCGGCCCTCGTCAAGCGCGTGGAACCTTCGGTCGTGCTGGTTCAGACCTATGCGGACTCCGGCAAGAAGCTGGCCCAGGGCAGCGGGTTCTTCATCAGCTCCGAAGGTGACGTGGTGACGAACAGACACGTCCTCCTGGGGGCGGACCGGGTTCAAGTCAGGACGGCCAGTGGGGTTATCTATGCCGTGCATGCCATCGTGGCGGAGGACCGGGTCCGCGACCTCGTGCGGCTGTCCCTGGACGTCCCCGAAGGGAAGGCCGCGCCTCTGCAGGTCGCAGACAAGCTCCCCGAGGCGGGGGAGAGGGTGCTCGTGATTGGCAGTCCCCTGGGATTGGAGCAGACGGCCACGGACGGCATCGTATCCGCTATCCGATCCCTGCCACCCCTGGGAGAGGTCATCCAGATAAGCGCCCCCATCTCGCCGGGTTCCAGCGGCAGCCCCGTAGTGAACCTGGCGGGCCAGGTCGTGGGCGTGGCGAGCATGTTGCGGCAGGACGGCCAGAACCTGAACTTCGCCGTTTCTGCGCGGGCGCTCGTCAAGTTGCAGCGGGGTCCCGGCCGTCCCCTGTCGTCCCTCGCGGAGGCCCAGCGCCCGGTGACCACCTCGGCCGAACAGGCCTATCTCACGGGTGTGTCATACCTCACCCAGCGCAATTACTCCAAAGCCCTTCCCTTTTTCGAGGCGGCCGTTCGGGAGCGCCCCACCTATGCGGAGGCCTACTTTCACATCGGCGCCTGCCTCGAAGGCCTTGGCAGGGAGAAGGAAGCGGAGGACGCTTACCAGTCGGCTGCCCTCCTCAAGCCCGAGGCCGCGGACTTTCACGTGCGCCTCGGCGGGGCGCTCGAAAAGCTTGGGCGGCTTCCCGAGGCCTATGAGTCCTTCATGCAGGCCGTCCGCCTCTCGCCTGACAGCACGTCGGCCCTCCTCGGCGTGGCCAGGTGCTACAACGCCATGGGGCGGCCGCAGGACGCCGCGGCGGCTTGCCAGCAAGCCATCCGTGCCCGCTCTTCGCCCGAGGCCTACCTGGCTCTGGGGGATTCCTTTTTCAAGGCGGAAAAATATGCGGCCGCGACCGAGGCCTACAAGCAGGCCGTCCGGCTGGACCCCGAGCAGTGGGAGGCCCACGGCGGGATGGGGATGGCCCTCTACAGGATGGGCAGGAGCTCGGAAGCGGCTGAGTCCTTCAAGCTCGCCGTTCGGCTCAACCCCGACGCCCCCGGGCCGCACTACGGATTGGGCCTGTGCGCCGTGGCCCTCGGGAACCGGGGCATGGCGCTCCAGGAGTACAAGGTTCTCAAGGAGCTCGACCCGGCTCTGGCAGAGGACCTCTTCGCTGCGATCTACTGACGTCCGAAGGTCACTCTTCAACGATCCGCAGAACGATCTTCCCCCTTCCGTGCATGGTTTCAAGCCTCCCGTGAGCGTTGGCTACCTTGTCAAGGGGGAGGATCTCTTCAACCAGGGGTTCAATAAAGCGCCGTTCGAGGAGGCGGGCCAAGGCATCCAGCGTGTCTCGGCGACGCTCCACGAAGAGGCAGTGGAGCTCCGCGTTCTTGAAGAAGGCAGCGCGCAGCGCCTCCATGGACGCCCCTTGGAGGTTCTCCGGAGCGATGGAAACGACGCAGCCGTGGGGCGCCAGGGTCTCGAAACTGCGGGCCAAAACGTCTCCGCCCACGGTATCGAGCACCATATCGACCCCTTGCCCGCCAGTTTCCTCCCGAACCACCTCGACGAAATTCGCCGAGGTGTAGTCGATGACCACGTCGGCCCCAAGTTCCTCCACGTACTCTCGGTTGGACGTGGACGCCGTGGCAAACACCTCGCACCCAGCCCAGTTGGCGAGCTGGACGGCCATGGACCCCACTCCGCCGGCCGCCCCGTGGATCAGGACCACATCCCCGGCTTCGATGCAGGCCCTGTCGAAGAGGGCTTGCCAGGCCGTACTCGCGGCGAGGGGAATGGAGGCGGCTTCGGCGTGGCTCAGCCCATCGGGCTTGAGGGACACGATGGCCTCGCTTACGACGTGGTATTCGGCGTAGCCGCCAGGCGTTGTGAGCTCGGGCGAATAGAACACCTCATCTCCGGGGACGAATGATTCGACGCCGGGGCCGATGGACTCCACCACGCCGGATATGTCGTAGCCTAGAATGATAGGGAAGGTGAGGCCGAGGGGGAGGAGGCCCTGACGGATTTTGTAGTCGACGGGGTTCACCCCGCAGGCGTGAACCTTGACGAGCAGTTCGCCGGGCCCCGGCTGGGGCACGGGCAGTATGGACATTTTGAGGAGCTCAGCTCCTCCGTAGCCCTCGATGATCATGGCTTTCATGTGACTTCTCCTTCGCGTCGGT
>JAKAJA010000411.1 GCA_021814085.1 Acidobacteriota bacterium
AGCCGCCGCGGGTCCCGCGGGGTTGCCCCGCCCCATGAAGACGAGGAGGACGAGGGATGCGAAGAGGATGGTGGAAATGGTCACCCCCGAGATGGGGTTGTTGGACGATCCCACCAGGCCCGCCATATACCCCGCCACGGCGGCGAAGAGGAAGCCCGCCACGAGCATGATGACGGCCATGACCAGGCTCACGACCACGCGCTGCACGACGAGTTGGTAGACGAAGAAGAGGGGGATGACCGACAGGGCCGAGCAGATCAAGACCCAGAGCATGGGGATGTCCTTGTCCGTCCGGTCACCGCCGCCGCCGCTCTTCTCATTCTTGAAGGCCGCCAGCCCGCTCTTGACCCCCGAGAGGAGCTGTCCCCGGAGCTGGATGAGGGCCCAGAAGCCCCCCACGCACATGGCCCCAACGCCCAGGTAGCGGATCTGGTCCTTCCACAGGAGGGTGGCCGCGTCCACCGCCGAGCCCGCCTCGGGCAGGCCGTGGAGGGCCGTGTAGATGGGAATGGCGATCCACCAGGAGATGACACCCCCGGCGAAGACGAGGATGGCGATGTTCAGCCCGACGATGTACCCCACGCCCAGGAGGGCGGGGGAGAGGTCGAGGCCCACGTAGGCCACGTTGCCTCCGACCCGCGCCGCGAGTTCGAGGGAGGAGGTCCAGAGCTTAAGCCCCGCGTCCTGGCAGATTTTTAGTACGCCTCCGATGACGCCCGCCGAGACGATGGTGGAGAGGCTGCCCTTCTCGCCGGCCTGGCCGGCCTTGAGCACTTCCGCGGTGGCGATGCCCTCGGGGAACTTGATCTCCTTTTCCCCCTGGACCACGAGGGCCCGCCGGAGGGGGACGGAGAAGAGGACCCCGATGGTGCCGCCGAGGGCGCAGATGAGGAAGGTCTGGAAGTAGTTGTAGTCCTTCCAGAAGCCAAGGATCACCAGGCCGGGGATGGTGAAAACCGCCGCCGCGGCCACGGCCTCGCCCGCCGACGCCGCCGTCTGGACGATGTTGTTCTCGAGGATGTTGTGATTCTTGAAAAGGAGGGAGAAGAGGGTCATGGAGATGACCGCGGCGGGGATGGAAGCGGACACGGTCATACCGGCAAAGAGCCCGAGGTATGCGTTGGCCGCGGCCAGGATCACCGCCAGGAAGACGCCCAGCACCAGAGCCTTCACCGTGATCTCCGGCAGGTTTTCACTCGCCGGGATGACGGGTTTGTGCCCCCCTCCCGATTCAACCTTGCTGTTCATGGGCACACTCCTCGCTTAGGGCTTATCCCTGAATAGGGTATGGCCGCGCGCGTGGCGCCGGGCGAGCAGGGCAAGGCGGCCGACCGCAGGAAGGGTGGTGCCCTTTCAAGGGAGGCCAACACTGCCATGCGAAGCCCGCCGCCCGCGCCCGGAGGGACGGGGCTGGGCGGGTGCCTGGCTTTGTCAACTCGTTCATCCGATGGACCACATCGGCCTTCGCTCGTTTTCGCGCCATGCATCCCGGCCAGCCTCCATCGCGACCGCACCTTATTTAGGGATAAGCCCTTAGTCATTTCCAGAACTGCCACCAGTGCTTGTCCTTCTTCTCCTTGGGCACGAGGGGTTCCTTGAAGACATCCCCCTTCCGATCGCCCTTCGCCCCTTCCTTCTTGTGGATGCGGTCGATGCGGTGCTGGGCGTCCTTGGCCAGCTTGGTCCCGGGCACTTCCTGCGTGATCCGCGTGAAGTACAGGAGGGCCTCCCTGTCCTGGCCGTCCCGGTAGAGGGCCTCGCCCAGCCGGATGTAGACGGCGGGAAGGTTCCAGTATTTGGGGAAGCGTTCGAGGACGCCGCGGTACCTCGCGATGGCCCCCTTGGGGTGGCCCTCCTTGAGGTACCAGTCGCCAATGCGGATCTCGTGCGCGGCCAGGAGGTCGTTCACCTGGGCCATCTTTTTGCTGGCCTGGGCGGCGTAGGGGCTGTTCGGGTAGTTTTCCACGACCGCCTGAAAGGCCTCCTTGGCGCGGACCGCCGGATAGGTGTCCCGGTCGGGGGTGTCAATCTCCTCGAACCAGCACAGGCCCACCTGGAACTGGCAGTAGGCCGCCTGGGGGTGAGTGGGGTGGAAGGCGAGGAAAGATTGGTAGCGGCTGACGGCCTCGGCGTAGGCCTCCAGGGTGTGTTCCTGGTAGTAGGCATCGGCCGTGGCGATGGCAGCCTTGTCTTTGTACTCGCCTGCGTCCTCACGGAGGGCGATCTGGTCGAAATAGCGCCGCGCCGTGGCGGGCTTTTTCTTCTTCAGGGCCGCCTGCCCCTGTTCGTACAGGGTGGCCACGGGCGTGACGGTCATCTGGTCTTCGCGAAGATCCTTCTTGCTGGGCCTCTTGTGGTGACAGCCGGTGAGGAGGACCGCCGCCGCCAGCCACGCCACAACGAGCACCTTACCCCGGTTCAATGTCGCCTCCTATGAGTCTCGCTAATTCCTTGGGCAGCCGCCTGGGCCGACCAGCGTGGTCGGTGGCGGCGTGGTCGGTCCGGGCGCGGCAGAGGAGGGTCCCGTCCGAGGCCCTGAGGACCTCGTAGTCGAAGCTGAAGCGGACCCCGCTCGCCCGCGCGAGGCGGGCCTTGACCAGGATGTCGTCATCGTAGAGCGCCGGCAGGAGGTAGCGGACCTCCACGCCGAGCACGGGCATGCGGAAGCCGAGCGCCTCCAGCTCCTTGTAGGGGAGCCCCCGCTCCCGGAGGTAATCGGTGCGGGCCACCTCCATCCAGGCCAGGTAGGCCGAATGGTGGACCACCCCCATCTGATCGGTCTCCACGTATCGGGCCCGGAGCCGGGAGGTGGACTCAAGCATGCATGAGCTCCCCGAGGTGCCTGGCGGCCTCGGTCGGGTCCGGCGCGCCGAACACGGCGTTGCCCGCAACGAACCAATGGGCCCCGGCTGCCAGAAGGTCGGGCAGAGTCTCGGTCGTCACCCCTCCATCCACCTCAATGGCAACGTCCAGGCCCCGCTCGGCGATGAGGCGGGCCAGGTGCCGGATCTTGCCGAGAGCGAGGGGGAGAAACCGCTGCCCGCCGAACCCCGGGTTCACGCTCATGACGAGC
>JAKAJA010000412.1 GCA_021814085.1 Acidobacteriota bacterium
CACGAGCGCGAAGAGGCCGAACTCCACCAGCCGGTTGCTCACGGCCCGCTTGCTAAAGACCCACAGGACGCTGAACGTGTAGTTGATGACAAGGCCCACCACGAAGGCGAGGGTGGCCGAGGTCAGGTAAAAGAAACCGCCGTATTGGGTGAGGGCGTAAAGAAGCCCGAAGTCCACCGCGAAGGCCACTCCACCCACCACCGTGTACCGCACAAATTGAATCACCGTGTTATCCGTGGGTGTAGCCAGCACCTCCCGCAAGATTCCGGTTCCTTCCCGATAAGCTTCGAGAATATCCGCTTTGAGCGCCCCTTCCGACCGTTCAAAGACGAACCGCCGCATGAGGGCAAAGGAGAGAACCGCCAGGGGCAAAGCTCCCACGGCGGCCGTCACCAAAACGTGCACGCCAAGCGTCTTGAAGAGCTTGAGAATGGCGACCCCTATAACATAGTTTACGCCGTACACCGCGAAAAACTTGACAATGAGCCGGTTATCGTGGCTTCGGAAGACCAATCTGCCAGTGGTCTTGAAATTAAAGGCGATGGCGAGCAGCGTTCCCAGAAAAGCGGCCAGGGCGTAGTGGAGCCCGAGCAGAATGAAGGCGGCAAACACCGCATAGCCGAAGACGGTATTGAGCGCTCCTACCACCAAGAACCGCAGGAGGCGAGCACGCCAGAACCGGAGTGCGAGCTCTCCGATCTGCCCATAGCGGGATGAGCCTGCGGGGGGGCCGTCCTGCATGTCGGAGGGCTCTGGCGCACCCAGGGGGGGCTCGCTCTCAGCGATCTTTGAAGAAGACATGAATGCGCTCCACCACGTAATCCACCATGGCGTCGTCGATCCCGGGGTATACACCCACGAAGAAGGTGTCGTTCATGATTCGATCCGAGTTTGCCAGCGTGCCGTGCACGCGGCAGGGGATCCCCTGAAATCCAGGCTGCCTCAGGATGTTCCCGCCGAAGACCAGCCGCGTCTCGATCCTGGCCGCCTCCAGATGGCGGATCAGCTCCGCCCTCAGCCCCTGCTGGCGCACCGTCATGGGGAAGCCGAAGGGGGACGGGTTGGCCAGCGGGTGGACCACCGGCAGGACCAGGCGCTCCTCCAGCGGCCGCAGGCCCGCCAGCATCCGCCCGAAATTGTGGCGTCGCCGCTCCACGAAGGAGGGGAGCTTCTCGAGCTGGGCCAGGCCGATGGCGGCCTGCATATCGGTGATCTTCAGGTTGTAGCCCAGGTTGCTGTAGATGTACTTGTGGTCGTAACCAAAGGGCAGATCGCCTGACTGCCACGAGAAGCGCTTGCCGCACGTGTTGGATTTCCCGGGCTCGCACCAACAGTCTCGGCCCCAGTCCCTCAACGAGACCAGGGTCTTCTTGACGGCGGGCTCGTTGACCGCGATCCCGCCCCCTTCGCCCATGGTCATCTGGTGAGCAGGATAAAAGCTCACCGACGAGAGCGCACCGAAGGTACCCACAAGGCGCCCGTCGAAGGTGGCCCCGAGGGCATCGCAGCCGTCCTCCAGGAGCCACAGGTCGTTCCGCCTCGCCAAATCCATGACGGCCGCCATATCGCAGGGGTTGCCCAGCGTGTGGGGGATCATCAGGGCGCGGGTGCGCGGCCCAAGAGCCGCCTCGACGAGTGCGGGATCGACGTTGTAAGTGCCCACCTCGCAGTCCACGAAGAGGGGTACGAGCCCGTTGTGCAGGATGGGCGTGAGTGTCGTCGGAAAGGTCACCGCCGGCGTCAGGATCTCGTCCCCCGGCCGGAGGGGCGGCAGGGGGCCCTCCAGCCCCTTGGCGCAGAGGGTGGCGACCATGAGCAGGTTCGCCGAGGAGCCCGAGTTGACCAGAATGAAGTCATCGCTCCCGAAAAAGAGGGCCAGCCCCGCCTCGAGCTTGCGGGCATAGGGCCCGGCGGTCAGCCAGAAATCCAGAGAGGAGCTCACGAGCTGGGTCATTTCCCGGTCGTCAAAGACGCGGCCCGAGTAAGTGATGCGGGTTTTGCCCGGCACGAAGGCCGGCCGCTCGTGCACGGACCTGTAGTACTCTTCCACCAGGGCCAAGATCTGCTGCTTCAGCTCTTCCTTCGACGCCATCCTCACACCTCGGTTCGTCGCCCGATGGGCCGGTAGAGGGCACCATGGGGCCATCGCACATCTTTGAGCGCGTTGCGACCGTCCACGATGACCGGGCGCGGCATGGCGGCACACACGGCCTCCCAGTCCACGCCGAGAAACTCCGGCCAGGCCGTGGCGAGCACCACCGCCTGCGCCTCACGCACCGCGTCTATGGCGTTGGGACAGAGTTCAAGTCCGGAAGGGAGGTGGGGATCGGTCCGGCCGGGCGGCACCTCGGGATCGTAGGCGCGCACCACGGCTCCCCGCCGCAGAAGCTCTTCGACGGCGGCCAGCGCGGGGGACTCCCTCAGGTCATCGGTGAAGGGCTTGAATGTCAGCCCCAGAACAGCCACCTTCTTTCCCTCCGCACCACCCAGCGGCTCCTCCACCAGGTCCGCCAGATGACCCGCCCGGGACCGATTGACGGCCATTACCGCCTCCAGGAGCGGCGCGGGCACCCCGCGCTGCTGCGCGAACTGTCTGAGGGCGAGCACGTCCTTCGGGAAGCAGCTCCCTCCGTAGCCCGCTCCCGCCTTGAGGTAGGCCAAAAGGCCGGGATGGACCCGCCGGCCATCCACCACGGGCGAGAGCCGGCGGTCCAGGTGGACACCCGCGAACACTTCGTCCACGTCCACCCCATCGAGACTCTCGCAGATCATGGCGATCTGGTTGCTGAACGAGATCATCGAAGCGAGCAGCGCGTTGGCCGTGTACTTGATCAGTTCGGCATTGCGGAGCCCGGTGCGCACAACGGGACAGGAGAAGGGGGAGTACATCTTCGCTAGCGTGTCTCCCGACCTCTCGTCCCACTGGCCGATCACGATGCGGTCCGGCTCCAGGAAGTCTTCGACGGCACACCCCTCCCGCAGGAACTCTGGATTCATGCAGAGTCCGAACTGCCCCGCCTTGAGGCCGCTCGCCGTCTCCAGGCCGGTCAGATCGGA
>JAKAJA010000413.1 GCA_021814085.1 Acidobacteriota bacterium
GTTCCTCCGTGCGGTGGGCCACGTTCCGGGGGAGGGTGAAGGTCCAGGGAACGACGAAGGCCTGCCTGGGGCCGGGGCTGTCCAGAAAACGCTTGAGCTGCTCGAATCGGATGCGCTCGTGGGCCACATGCTGGTCCACCACCGCGAGCCCCTCGGGGGAGTCGCAGAGGATGAAGGAGTTGCGCCACTGGGCCAGGGCCCGCAAGGGGCTGGAGAGAACGAGCCGGGGGCCTTCGGGTGGCTGGTGAGAGAAGAGACCGGTGGCCAGGTTCGCCGGAGGCGCGGAGTGGCCGACAGTTCCAAACGGTGCCGCCTCTTCTGACACTGCGGGGGAGGGCGCTGCATGCGACGTGGGCCAGGCGCCGCCGTCCAGGGAAGAAGGAGAGGGGCGACCCGGCGCGATAGCTTGCCTCAGGGCGCGCTCGACCGTGGCGTGGACCGATCGGCTGTCCACGAATCGCACCTCCCGCTTCGTGGGATGCACGTTCACGTCCACTCGGTCCAAGGGGAGGGTCACGGCTAGGAGTACTACGGGATAACGGCCCTTGGGGTGGGTGTCCTCGTAGGCCTGGGCGATGGCGTGCTGGAGGACGCGGTCGCGCACGAAGCGGCCGTTTACGAGGGTGAACTGGTAGCGGGGCGTGCCCAGGTTCCGCTCCGGTTTTCCCGTCATCCCGCGCACAGTGACGCCGGGGCCCTCTCCCTCCACCGCCAGCATCTCCTCGCGGGGCAGATCGGGGAAGAGCTCGAAGAACCGCTCCCTCCGGTCGGCGCCGGGGGCGAGGTCCAGGAGCCGCCTCCCCTCGTGGGTGAGGGAGAAGGCCACGTCGGGGCGGGCGAGGGCATAGTGTTCCAACAGGCTGATGACGTGGGTCAGCTCCGTGGCCGGGGCCCTCAGGAACTTCTTGCGGGCGGGGACGTTGAAGAACAGGTCGCGCACTTCGACGCGCGTTCCGGCGAAGAGGCCGCAGGGTTCGAGGCGCCCGAAGCGTCCCCCCTCCACCGTCACGGACCTCCCCTCCTGAGCATCCTGGGGGCGGCTGGAGAGGGTGAGGCGGCTCACGGAGGCGATGGAGGGAAGGGCCTCGCCGCGGAACCCGAGGGTGGCGATGGCGAAAAGGTCCCTCTCCGACCCGAGCTTGCTCGTGGCGTGTCGCTCAAGGGCCATGAGGAGGTCGTCGCCCGCCATGCCGCAGCCGTCGTCCTCCACGAGGATGCGGCTCTGTCCCCCGGCCGTAAGCTCCACGGAGATTCGGGACGCGCCCGCATCGAGGGCGTTCTCGACCAGCTCCTTCACCACGGAGGCGGGCCGTTCGATGACCTCCCCCGCGGCGATCTGGTTGACCAGGTTGTCGGGCAGCACCCGGATTCGGTTCACCGTTCACCTCGCGCAAACAAGGATAGCAGGGGAAGGGGAACTTAGGAATTCGGAAACGGTTAGGAGGAAGGCGGAAATCGGAAGGCGGAAGGTGAAACATTCTAAAGAGCAAGCGTTGAGTTCTGAATTCTGAGTGCTGAGTTAAGGATAGGAGCCAAAGAACATCTCCTGCTTGCGTCTCGCGTCTCGCGTCTTGCTGCTCCCTTCAATCCCACTTCCGACTTTCGACTTCCGCCTTGGGATCTGCCCCGTAGTACAATCCTCCGTCTGAGGAGTGGCCTCATGGCGGACGACTTCGAGCTCTCCCCCGAAAAGGCGATCAGGCTGTTGGGGAAACTCATGCTTTCCTGGGACGGCCAGTGGTTCCTCAAGACGGCCGAGGCCTGCGGGGTAGAGACGGCCGTGGCCCTCAACGCCAAGGTCCGGACCAGCTTCGGGCGAATCGAGATCCGGGAGTTCCTCAAGGCGAAGGGTCATCCGGGAGCTGCTACCGTGGAGGAAGCCATCGCCCTTGTCCACGAGTACCAGCACCTTTTCCTCGGCGACGGCATTGCCGCCGAACTCGAGATCGAAGGGGACCAGGTCTCGGTTCTGGTCCAGAGGTGCGCCCCCCAGAGAGGTGCGGGGAAGGCGGGCCTGAGACCGGATACCCCTTGCGTGGCCTGCGATACGGTCTGGAACGCCTGGTTCGAGACGGCCATGCCCGGCAGCCGCTGGGCGACGGAAGTAGAGGCCGCTATGGGCCGCGGGGCGCCCTCGTGCCGGATAGTCTTGAAGAAAGAATAAGGAAGATTCACCACGTGTGCTCCGTGTCTCCGCGGTGAAGGACTTCTCTACTTGAACCGCGCCGGGTCGTAAGGGGCCGGGTCGAGGGGAGGCACGCGCCCGAGGAGGATGGCCGACGCCAGCTCGCCTACGGCGGCGGAGGTGGTCATACCATGGCCACCGAGGGCGGCCACCCATAAGAAGTTGGACAGTCTGGGGTCCTTGCCGATCACGAAATGGCCGTCCTCAGAGAAGCTCCTCAGTTCGGCCCAGGTCCTGGCTATGGGAAGGTTAGAGAGCTGGGGGAAGGCTCCCGACAGGCGCTCGGCGAGCCAGGAGGGAGCTTCCGGATCGGAAGGGGGGCTCCCCGGGCGCCATGGAGTCTCGTCACAAGGTGAGAGAAGGAGACCCTGGCTCTCGGTCCGGAAGTAGACGGCGGGGTGAAGGCACCAGATATAAGGCGCCCCGGGAACGGCCCAATCGAGCGGCCCGGTGTGCACCAGGTGGCGCCTCATGGGGGCGATGCTCACGGGGCGGGCCCCCGCCAGAGTACCCACGTCACCTGCCCAAGCGCCGGCCGCGTTGACTACCCAGTCGGCGGCGAGGGTCCCCTGGTTGGTCTCCACGGCGGTGATCCGCTTGCGGTCCACTTGGAAGCCCGTCACCGCTATCCCGGTCCTGACCGTCACGGGTGCAAGGTAGGCGCTCAGGAGGGAGTGGATGTCCACCACTCCGTCGTGGGGACAGGCCAGGGCGGATCGGAAGGGGGATTCCTTCAGCGCGGGTACTTTCTCGATGACCTCCATCCGGGAGGCTGGGTAGGTGTGTACGCCAGCCGAGAGGGCGCTCCTTCGGATGGCCTCCAATCGGGGATCCTCTTCGACGGTGGAGAGGAGATAGCCCCTTACGCGG
>JAKAJA010000414.1 GCA_021814085.1 Acidobacteriota bacterium
CGTAGCAGGCGTCGAGTCCGCCCTCATCCTTGGCCAACTGGGGGACCGATTGGACCGTCTTCGCGGTCAACACCTCCACCGCGAACCAACGGGCTGGAGAGAGTGCCGGGAAGGAAGGCGAAGAGACAATATCCCTCGCGGCGCTCCGCACGGTGAGGGCCTCATTTGAGATCATGGGGGGCCCGATGCGATGAACTGCCTGAGAGCGAGGACGACCCTGGGGTGATAATGCACGCCGCTGCGCGCCTCAAGTTCATCGAGGGCGCTCTCGCGGGTGCGGGCCGTGGCGTAGCGGCGGTTGGGGGTCACCATGGCCTCGTAGGCATCGGTCACGGCGACGATGGCCCCCATCAAGCTCAGGTTCTGCCGGCCCGCGGGGTAGCCCGAACCATCCAGCTTCTCGTGGTGCTCTTCGACGAGGCGGGACAGGGGCGCGAACCCGAGGTATCGCAACATGCTCCCGCCCTCGGCGACATGGGACTCCAGGATGCGATGTTCGACCGGGGACAGGGGATTGCACTTGTTGAGGAGGGACCAGGGGATGCGCAGCTTCCCGATGTCGTGGAGGAGGCCGCCCAGTTCGAGAAGCTGAAGATCCAGGAAGCTGGCGGAGTCCTCCATCCTCCCCGCGCGGCTTTGGGGAGTGGCCACGAGCTGCTCACCGATCGCCCGGCTGAGGCGGGAGACGGCGCGGGAGTGGTTGTTGCCCGTGTACCAGTCCTTCTGTTCGAGCATGAGGACGAGGTTCTGAAGGGTCTCGCGGTCGTCGGCGTCGAGGGCGCCGAGGCCCGCGCCCGCGAGGCGGGGCCGGATGGCGTCGCTCATGATGTCCAAGGTGGCCTCCACCACCATGCCCTCCTCGTAAGCATTGGCGTGGTGAAGGCTCTGCTGGAGGGCCTCCCTGCAGTGGGCGTAGGCCTCCCTCACATCGCCCTCTTCGGCGTAGGCACCCGCCAGCATGCGGTGGACCGCCGGCAGGAGCCGCGCGGCCGCGGGAGAGCCCGGAAGCAGGTGGTTCACGTGCTGGAGAAGCAGCGCCCGGGCCTCTGGGTTGCGTCCTTCCAGGAGGAGTATCTCGCCCTCGTTGGCCGTGGCGAACTCGAGGGCGATGGGGTCGTCCCCCGAGATCTCCCGGATGCGGGCGAGGAGGTCGCGCGCGGCCAGGAGCTCCCCCGTGCGGGCGGTGGGCGGGCTGTGGCGGGCTCGGACCAGGTGGAGGTCCACGAGATTGTTGAGACGAGCCCCTCCCAGCCTGGACTTGGGGAATCGGCTGCTGCGCACCACGACCTCGTGGGGCCATCGCTTGAGGAGATCGAGGCTCTTTCGGTAGTGGGATTCGGCCTCATCCCAGCGGCGCGTGAGATGACAGAGAATGCCCATGGCCCCGTACAGGTCCACGAAGTAGGGATGCTCCTTGCCCACGCGCTGGAGGCAGACCATGGCACGGTCGAAGTGTATCTGCGCCTCGTCGTAGAAGCGCAGGTCGCGGCCGCACCGGCCCGCCCACTGGAGGGCATGCGCCGCCGGTTCGTCCAGGCCGCGGTCCTCCAGGAGGCTGCCTACCTGCTTGAACAGGAGGAAGGCGGTGATGTCATCGCCCAAAGTGTACATGCGCTGCAGGAGGCGCTCCATGGGAGGGGCGATGGCCGACAGGAACGCGGCGTCCAGCCCCGGCGTGCTCGCCAGCGCGGCGACCGCGTCCTGCACGAGCTTGGCGTCGGTCTCATAGCGGTCAAAGGTGGCCCTGTCCATGGCCCTCAGCTGGGGGTAGTCCTTCCAGGAGCGCAGGGTGGCGCGGAGAAAGGAGCGCCACCTCCTGGAATCCATGGAGCTGGGGGGAACAGCCATTGGACACCTCTACCTATCATTATACGGGACGCGCCCCCGGGATGGGAGGGGCAGACAGGGAAAGAAAGCAGGCGGGGGCCTATTGCCTAAATTCCGCCATCCGCTTCTCTTGCCTTCGAAATGGGAGTGGTTTTTGGTGCGTGCTGTTTGACCTCGGCGACGGGGAGGGCCCATTCCCTCCCCGCCCCACGGGCAAAGCCCGTTGGGGACCCCACCCCGCCCTTGGGTCTTTTCTGCCCCGCATGGTCAGAATGCCGAAGTACCCCGTTCACCTGCCAGGTGAACGGGGCGTAACAAGCAAACTCGTGCCAAGTCATGCCTTCAACCCGTTTCACCTGCTCCAATCGCTGAATTGCGGCAATTTCGTCCCGTTTGACGGCCCGGAGGGGGTCGGCCTAAACTAACAGGCTATGGCAGAATCCTCGCCCCTCCTCTCCGTTTCGGGCCTCAAGAAGAGCTTCGGGCACGTCCCCGTGCTCTCAGGGGTTTCCCTGGACCTCCATCCCGGCGAACTCGTCCTCCTCCTGGGGCCGAACGGGGCGGGCAAGACGACCCTCACCAAAGTGCTCACCACCCTGACCCGACCAGGGGGCGGGGGACAGCGCCAAGGGAAGGAGGGGGGCATCCGCTTCAGGGGAGAAGCCCTGAGCGACAGGAACAGGCAGGAGTTTCTCCGCCGCGTGGGCTACCTCTCGCACCAGACCTTCCTCTACGCCCACCTGACGGCGGAGGAGAACCTCCGGTTCTTCGCGCGTCTGTACGGCATGGACGACGTGGAGGGGCGGATCACGCGGCTCCTGGAAGAAGTGGGCCTCACGGCGGCGAGGCGGAAACAGGCCGCGACCTTCTCTAGGGGGATGCTCCAGCGCCTGAGCATGGCCCGGGTCCTCCTCTCGGACCCTGAGATTCTCATCCTGGACGAGCCCTACTCGGGGCTGGACCCCGCAGGGAGCCGCACCCTCACGGAGCTTCTGGCGGGCCTCAAAGCCTCCCATCGGGCCATGCTCCTCATCACCCACGAGCTGGACGACTGCCTCCCCATCGCGGACCGGGTGGCCATCCTGCACAAGGGCAAGGTGGTCTGGGATGCACCCTCCGCGGGGATGCCGCTCGATGAGATCCGGCGCCGGTACTTCCTGGCCACGGGCTCGGAGGGGAAGCCGTGAATTATCTCAGGGTGGTCGCCCTCATCTTCACGAAGGATTTC
>JAKAJA010000415.1 GCA_021814085.1 Acidobacteriota bacterium
TTGGACTTCACCTCCAGGTTGCGCCAGACCACATCGGCCGCGCCGGGTGCAGACACGGTGACCGTCACGCCGTCGCACGGGGGGAGTTGGAGCAGGTCGAAGAGGCCTTTGCCGTCCGTGAAGACCGTGTGAGCGCCCTGCAGGCAATCCCCCCTGGCCGTCACCGTGGCGCCCGCGAGGGGCTCCCCCTGCTCATTGGTCACCTTTCCCGCAATTTCACCCGCAGTGATCTGTGCCGCGGTCGCCAGAGCCGAAAGGGTTAGCGCCGCAGCCGCGAGTATGGATAGAGCCAAACGGTTCTTTGAATACACATTCCCCTCCTGATTCAGCATGTTCCGACGCCATGGCCCTTAGGCCCTGTTGGTCCAAGGCGGTGGCCCCTTTTCGGTTCGATGAACGGCTTGGCCAGGGCGAGCTGTGCGTCGCCCGGCGCGGAGGAGGGCTTAAATCCGGAGTTGGAGGTTCAGAGGGTCTGACCAGCGGAAAGATTGGGAGCCCGACCTTTCCAGCTTGCGGCCGCGGTCCAATCGGGGTTCGCGGGATGAGGTACGGGAGGCAAGGAGGGCGTGGTTCGGTGCGCGGCGCCCCAAGTCGATCCGGCGGTGAAGAGGTCTCCCCGGTGCGGCCAAATCGTGCCCCCAGGCGAAGGTCCCGCGAGGCCTGGGCGTCGAGCCCGAAAGCCACAGCTCTCCGCCCCTGCTGGAAACCTGGACGAAGGGCCGTTTGCCCTCCCAGGCGATGCGGAACAGAGGGCTGGCCGCCCACGTGATCTCCTCGCCGTCCACTCCCGTGCGGATGAGGATCTGGGCCGTGTCACAGGGGAGGTTGGGGACCTCCCAACGGAAGGTCCCCTGAAGGGGGTCCATGCACTCCGTGAGACGGAGGGTCACGTGAATGGGAGACCGGCAGACCAGCAGGAGCTCGAACTCGTCGGCTCCCTGTGGCAGGGAAGCCCAGGAGAAGGGGACACTCTCGCCTGGATAGAAGACGCGCTGCCCAGAACCGAGGTGCACCCTTTCCACTGCGGGGCATGCCTGTATGGCGAAGGACCACGAAGAGAAGGTCACGAGGGAGAGCGCGAGAATGAGGCCCGAGATGCGGCCCGAGAACGCCGGCTGCCGGCGAAGGGTGGCTGTTGCAGGGGGGGCGGGACCAGTTGCCGGATTCATTTCAATCGCCCTCCCAGAAGATGGCCGCTCAGTGTGACCGGCCATACCTGGAGGTGAATCCCTCGGGAGGAAGCCACCCGGGCTGTGCGGATCATTCTCCAAGGGACGAATTCTAGCAAATCCACTGGCGGCGGGCAATGAGCCTACCGCAAGAGATGGCTCGGGCACGCGCCGCTCCTGGGGAGCATGGCTGGGGTTCTGCTTGACCAAGAGGCCTCCGCTCTTTTTTCTGTCCCGCCCGCGGATGGTGTCTGCTACACTAACTACCTGGAGGCGGATTGGCAGAGAACTTCTCCTATTTCCTCGCGAGGCGCGGCCCACGTCCCCCATTTTGGATTTCACCGATTCAGTGGGTCCTTGTGGCAGCCTACTTCGCGGCTGCCTATTGGATCACTTTCGGCAGGGGGATGGTCTTGCTGTCCGCTACCCTCCAGACCTATCACGGAATTTTCGCCGACGAGGTCGTTTGGAGGGTGGGCATCTTTCCTAACCTCGCCCTGTCGGCCCTGGCCGTCTTATCCTTGCTCCTCTGGTTGCAAATCGTATGGGATCGGTGCCGGGTCGGTGTCGCGGCGAAGGGTGACGGCTGGGAGTGGACAGGCCGTGAGGGGCCGAAACAGCCCCGGCTGGTGGCCCGCACGCCGGGCGGGGCATGGGTCTTGGGTGAAGGCCGATGGTGGTACATCCCACGGGGCCTGGTGAACGGGGCGGGTCAGGACTGGATCTCGGCATCCGGGGCGCCTTCCGTCTCCCTCTTGAACTGGCGTCGTTTCGCCAGCCCCCTGGCGGGATGTCTCGTCCTGCTCCTCGCCTCGGCATGGGCCGTGCAGACGCCCATCCGGCATGACCAGAATCTGCGCGTCGAGATAGCGCGCGATTTCAGGCAAGGGCACACGGCCGACGCCGAGGCCCTGGCCCGCCGGCACCCCGAATTCCGCCCGTGGCTGCGGTACATGCAGACCCTGCCTGGGTGCAGCGAGGCCAGGTGCCTTCATGAACAGATCGTGGCGCGCCTCGAGGGAGTATGCATCGGTCCCTTCTTCGGTGGAGATGGCGCCATCCTCCTCCGGCTCCTCGCTCTCAACGGCTGGCACGAACTTGCTCTCAAGCTCATGGGGGCAAACACGCCAGCGGCGCGGGAGACCCTGATCCGGCTGGACCTCCCTGACAAAGTGAGAGCCCTGCCCAGGTCTGCCAGGGACCCTAACGATCTTGCCAAGGGTGGGATGGAGGCCACGCTCCTTCTCGAAGAAGGACGATTCGAGGAGGCCTACCTGCGAGTGCCGGTGGAACCCGATGGGGGCATCACACAGCGGGGGGCCATCCTCAGGGGGGTCCTGGCCAGCCTGACCGGGAGGTGCCGGGAGGCCAAGAAGATGGCCCGGTTGCTTATGGCTCCCGACTCCTTGGCCCAACCCCGCCTCGAGGGCGACGCCCCCCCCACGGGACTGGGCGCTCTTCAGCGGGCGGCACGGCCGGTTCGGAACCGTGCCTCCTACGCCGCCGCCCTTCTGCTATTGGATCACGTGCCCGAGGCCGGGGCGAAGTGGCGGGAGGCGGAACGCCTCGCGGAACTGGCGGGCATCCCCGGGCTCCTTGACCTGGACCGCGTTCTGCTCCGTCGCCTCGCTCCCGAGGGCCCCTGGAGCCTCCCCCCGCCGCCTCACCGAAGGCCCGGTTCGACGCCTTAGGACCTATCCGCAAAATAGGATGTGGTCGCGACGGAGGCTGGCCGGGATGAAAGGCTCTGACCGCGGGAAGATCTCTGGCGCGACGCCTGCGCCCTGGGAGGCAAGGCAAGGAGCGGCGAGGAGGACGATGCGGGGGGCATCAGCGACGAGCCGCGACATGGCCGTGCGCCCAGGCCGCGGCGTCCCCCTCTCCA
>JAKAJA010000416.1 GCA_021814085.1 Acidobacteriota bacterium
GGCGGATTCCTCATCGCGAAGGGCCCGGCGGAGCAACTTGCCGATGTTGCTCTTGGGAAGCTCCTTGCGAAACTCGATCGCTTTGGGGACCTTGTAGGCCGTGAGCTTCTCCCGGCAGAAGGCCAGAATCTCCTCCGCCGTGGCCTCCTGGCCTTCCTTGAGGACAACGAAAGCTTTGAGGCGCTCGCCCGAGCGCGGATCGGGGAGCCCGATGACGGCGGCCTCCAATACCTTCGGGTGCTCGTAGAGGATTTCCTCCACCTCTCGGGGGAAGATGTTGAAGCCGCCCGTGATGATCATGTCCTTTTTGCGGTCCACGATGAAGAGGTACCCCGCCTCGTCCATCCATGCGATGTCCCCCGTGTAGAGCCACCCGTCCCGGAGGGACTTGGCGGTCTCATCGGGCCTGTTCCAGTAGCCCGCCATGACCTGGGGCCCCCTGATGAGGATCTCCCCGGCCTGTCCCTGGAGGACGTCCTTCTCGCCCCCCTCCTGATCCACGATGCGGATGTCCGTATCCGAAACGGGCAGGCCTATGGAACCCGCTTTCCGCTCTCCCTCGAGGGGATTGCACGTGGCCACGGGGGACGATTCGGAGAGCCCGTAGCCTTCGATGATGCGAGACCCCGTGATGGCTTCAAACCTGTGCAGGACCTCCACGGGGAGTGGAGCCGCTCCCGAGTTGCAGACCTTGATGCTGTCGATCTTGTACCGCTGGACGTTCGGATTGTTGGCCATGGCCGTGTAGAGGGTGGGCACTCCCGGCAAGAGCTGGGGGCGCTCCTTCTGGATGGTGGCCAGGAGGTCGGAGAGGTCCGGCTTGGGCCGGGTGGGGAACAGGATGAGGCGGGCGCCCCGCATGATGCCGTGGTTCATGCAGACCGTCATGGAGAAGCTGTGGAACAACGGCAGGACCACGAGGGCGGAAACCTGCGGCGTGTCACTCATTTCGCCGGAAGAGGCCCAGCAGTAGGTCTGGAGCGCGTTGGCGATGAGGTTCCGATGGGTGAGGATGGCCCCCTTGGAGACCCCCGTTGTCCCGCCGGTGTACATGAGAACGGCCGCGTCCTCCGGCTTGGCCCCTGCCTCGGGGGCACCGGTCCCGCTTTCGGAAAGGAGGTCCTCGAAGGTGATATACGCCTCATCCTTCGGCACATCCACGAGATCCTTCTTCTTGACCAGCGGGTACAGGAGGTTTTTGGGAAAAGGGAGGAAGTCGCTCACACGGCCCACGACGATCCGATCGAGTCCCGCGGCCTCTTTCACGGCCTTCACTTTGGAGAGGGTGATGTCCAAGTCGAGGGTCACGAGGACCTTGGAGCCGGAGTCCTTCACCTGATAGAGAAGTTCACGCTCGGTATAGAGCGGATTGGTAGGGACGGTAATCGCACCGGCCTTCAGGGCGCCGAAGTACCCGATGACCATGTGTGGGACGTTGGGAAGGTAGAGGGCGACCCGGTCACCCTTCTTGACGCCCAGCCGAACCAATCCCCTGGCGAAGGCGTCCGAATAAATGCGGAGTTGCTTATAGCTGATGCTCTTCCCTAAAAAGGAGATGGCCGTTCGGCCTGGAAACTTGCCCGCCGTGTCATCCAGGATCCTGTGGAGCGGGACGGAGGGGTAGTCCAGACTCGACGGCACTCTCTTGTCGTAGTAGCTGTGCCAAAAGCGCTTCTCCACGGCTCCCTCCCCAAGTGGTCGCCCGGCTTCGGGCGCCATCATATGTCGCCAGTCCCGGGATCCACCTCTTCAGGTTGGGGTGAGCCCGCCTGAAGTGATGACCCGGTTCCTCATCGCCCTACCAGCCGCGGTTCAAGGGCCCATGAATGCCAAGGCAGAGTTCCACGAAACCGGCCATGTCATCGGGCTTTAAGAGGGGCGAACCATTCCAGGTGACCATGAGGCCCGCGTCGCTCCAGAGGATCTCCACCTCCCCCTGGAAGGCGCGCCCGAGCTTGTGGCGCCCATCCCATTCGAGCACGGCCCTGATCACCTCCCCCGAGAGGAGTTTCCGCGCCTGTGCGGTGTCGGTGGCCAGGACCGCGTACCGCGAGGCGAAATCCGCGTCCCCCGTGTCCACCTCTTCGCAACCCTCCACGAGCCTGTTCCAGGCCCTTGTCACATCCTCGCCGCTCACGCTGACCCGCATACCCCACTGGGCCAGGCGGTTCCCTAAGGGGTTCTTGAGGAAGAAGGCCATGGCCTTGGACCCGACGGCGACCACACCTCCGGGAAGGGATGGCGAGTCCGCTTTCCAGATGCTTTTCGCCGGCCTGTTCTTCTGGCTCGAGTGGACCACCAGTGTCCAGGACGCACCGCCTTCCGAACCCTGCAATGAGTAAAGGCCGCCGGACCGCGAATAGGCCCACCCCCGCTCCAAGGCCCGCTGCTCGCGCTCCAGAGCCTGCGCGCGCTCCTTCGCGATGGTGTACCACACGAGGCTGACAACCCCGACGATGACAAGAACGCCAATTACCGCGCCACCCCAGTTCATATGCTCCCCCTTGGCCAAATGATACACCAACGGAAGCTGGGAGCAGGGAGCAAGTAGGGCGGACCCATATCGAATGTGAAGTGGCGGATGTCCAATGTGAAAGCCCCGAATAAGCTCGATTTCGGCCTATTCTTCTACATCCACCATTAGCCATTCGACATTCGCCATCCGCAATCCGTATTTCCCATTTCCTCTCCCCTCTTGTGCTACCCTAATGCCTTATCTGACGGGGGATTCCTCATGTCCACGACCTTCGAACTCGACTTTCCAACCCTGCCGCCCCGAAAGGCCTTCCAGGAGGGCATCCGCCGCGCGCCGAGCCGCGGCTATCGGCTCTCCCGGAAGGACACGGAGACCGCCCTCAAGAACGCCCTGCGCTACATCCCGGAACGATTCCACGAGGAGTTGGCCCCCGAGTTTATGCACGAACTCCTCACCAGGGGGCGCATCTACGGCTACCGATTCCGCCCCGAGGGACGAATCTCCGGGAAGCCCATCGAGCAGTACCCCGGCCGAATCCTGCAGGCCAAGGGGATGCAGGTCATGATCGACAACAA
>JAKAJA010000015.1 GCA_021814085.1 Acidobacteriota bacterium
GGTTCCTCTTCGAGGGGGACATGGGCCCCATGGAGGAGCTCGACGACGACGAGAACGCCGCCGTTTCGAGCAGCCCCACCGTCCGCGACCTCCACGAGGGGGAGCGGATCCTCGTCCAGGTGACCAAGGAGCCCATGGGGTCGAAGGGGGCGCGGCTCACGACCCAGCTCTCCATTCCGGGCCACTACCTCATCTACATGCCCTACACCGACCATGTCGGCGTCTCGCGCAAGATCGCCGGCGCCGAGCGGTCGCGGCTCAAGGGGGCCGTCCGGCGCATCAAGTCCGGCGCGCCGGGGGCCTTCATCGTCCGCACGGCGGCGGAGGGCGTCCCCGAGGGGGACGTCGCGGCAGAAATGCAGAGCCTCGCCGACCTCTGGGCGCTCATCCGCCTGCGCAGCGGCCGCGTGGAGGCTCCGGCCCTGGTCCACCAGGAGGCCGACCTCGTGAGCCGGACCGTCCGCGAGATCCTCCTCAAGGGGGAGGGCGTGGTCGTGACGGACGACGCCCAGACGGCCCGGCGCTGTCAGGCCATCCTCGCGGCCCTCGGCCAGGACCCGGAGCGCGTCCAGACCTGGGACGACCGGCGGGTCTCGCTCTTCGAGCATCACCGCGTCGAGCAGGAGCTGGAGCGCGCCCTCCAGCCACGGGTCTGGCTTCCCTCGGGCGGCTGCATCGTCCTCCAGTCCACCGAGGCGCTCGTCTCCATTGACGTGAACTCGGGCCGGTTCGTCGGCAGGAAATCCCTGGAGGAGACCGCCTTCCTCATCAACGTGGAGGCGGTGGACGAGATCGTCCGCCAGATCCGCCTGCGCAGCCTCGGCGGCATCATCGTCATTGATTTCATAGACATGGGCAAACGCGCCCACCGGGAGGCGCTCCTCGCGAAGCTCCAGGAGGCGCTCCGAACGGACCGCGCCCGCACTCGGATCCTCAACATCTCCGAATTCGGCCTCGTGGAGATGACCCGCAAGAGGACCCACAAGAGCCTGGAGAGGGTGATGACCGCCACCTGCCCCTGCTGCGAGGGGCGCGGCCGGGTGGCCGCCGCCTGGCGCGTGGTCCAGAGCATCCTCCTCCAGGTGGAGGCCCTCAAGAGACCCGTCCGGGCGGTGGTGACCGCCTCGCCGGACGTGCTGAAGTACATCGAGGAGAACCGGGAGACCCTCAACATCCCGCCGGGGCTGACCTTCGAGCCCTCGCCGGTCTTCAAGCCCACCCGGTTCGATATCCGGCCGCTCTGACGGCCTAGGGCCTATCCGGAGAGACGGCCTTACCCGAGGACCTGCTGGACCACCGCGCGGTGGAAGGGGTCCACCTTGAGAAACTCCAGCCCCACCGCGTACCGCCCTTCTTCCAGGCGCCGTGCGTGGACGACCCGGCTCTCGGCCTCCAGCACCTCGTGGTCCAGGGCGATGTACAGGCGGAGCCAGCCGCTTCCCTCCACGGGCTCCGGCAGGGTGACCGAGCAGCCCCCCCGGGAGAGGTCCCTCGTCGCGCAGAAGGCCCCCTCTCTCGGCTCGTCCAGCCGCTCGATCATGACGGTGCACTCGATCGGGAACCTTTCGAAACGGCGGTGTCCGGTCTCGCTGCCCACGGTGGCCTCCCGGACCTCCCCTCGCGAGGAAAGTATAGGTCCTCGAGGAAGGGTGAGCAAGCGTCCCACAAAGGTGACACAAATAGTATAGTTACGAGCCTATCCCGAAATAGGTCGTGACCTTGCCTTATTTTCCGGATAGCCCCTAAATTTTCCCGAGGGAGGTCCGGAAGTCCTTCCCGGGAGCCGTCCAGGGCGGCCCGCCGCACTTGACCCCGACGCACGGCCCGCATACCCTTGGACCCGCGGAGAGATGGCCGAGAGGTCGAAGGCGGCGGTCTTGAAAACCGCTGGCCCGAAAGGGCCCGGGGGTTCGAATCCCTCTCTCTCCGCCAATTAAACCACAAGGACTTACGGGTTTCTGGGTGCTGCCCGCCACCATGGCGGGCGGAGAAGGATTGCAGGTAAATCACAAGTCCGAGTCGAGAAGGGTCTTCTCCTCCTCGGCGGATAGAAATCGGTCTCGTCGGGGCTCGGGCTTGAAGAACTTCACGGCCTTCACCGGATTCTTCTCGCATAGGCTTCAGATCGCACAGAGCGAGAAGAGCCTCTTCAACCGCGCGAGGTCGGTATCCACCGTCTTCTGGCTGAAGGATCCTTCGCCGCACTTCTCCGTGACGCGCGCCGTCTTGTAAGCCTCGACGTCAGCGGGAGTGATGCGGTCGAGCGATGCTGGGCGAAGCTGCGAAAGAGCAGCCAGCGGGCCGAATAGTACCGGTCGTTCCGGTAGGTGCCCGACCGAGCATTCACTTTGGACCACACCAGGAATTTCTTCACCGCATCTTCGAACCTGGTCTTGACCTCCCAATGTCCAGCGGTGTTTTCTTGGCGTCACGGGAAGGCGCGACTCAGGGGAAGATGACCGGAATGCCCGCGCTTGAGATTCCCGTGGGCCCAAAGTCATCCTGGTTGCTCGCCGGAAGGGCAAGCGAGACCAAAGGCCTCCGCCCCAGCTGGACCCGCGCCGCCTTCATCGTCCGGGAGGAGGTCGTTCAGCAACTCAAGGCCGTGGCCAACTGGGAACGGAAGGAATGGGGGTCGTCGAGGAGGCGTTTGGGGCCTCCCTGAAGGATAATCCGACCAAGCCGGTACCCGAGAGCGCTGATGACGGATTCCAAGTGAGGGTTGTGCCGCGAGATTCCAACGATTCGTCACCGCATAGAGGGCGGGGGCGCAAGGGGGGATGCGCCAAGGTGTCGCTACTGCTTGGCTCGCCACCAGCGCCCAATGGCTTTGAAGAATCGCTCCGCGAACGCAATCAGCGCGCTCTCTCGAGGGGAGTACTCGGCGTGCGCGTCTTGGATCTCTTCCCCCAGGTGGACGTCGATGGAAGCGGACTTGGCGACTCGGAGCACCTGAGACGGATAGACGCTCCGGTGGCCCGTCATAAGGAAACTGAGGACACAGGCGACGCTCGCGTAGGGGGCAATGGTGGGGCCGAAGAGCTCGATGGCCATAATGCTCGCGGCGATGGGGGTGTTGGCCGCTCCTGCCAAGAGGCTTACAAGCCCGATCGCGGCAAATGTGGGAATATCGAGACCCAATACCTGTGCATAGAAAGCCCCCGACGTGGCGCCAACGAAAAAAATGGGAGTCACGATTCCTCCGCTGCCGCCCGAGTTTAGGGTCACCGAAGTGAAGACGGATTTCCAGAGAAACGGATACCAGCCCGGACTGCCGCCCTTCAGGCACGATTCGATGGACTCGAGGCCGAGTCCGAAGTACTCCTTGGAAGAGACCAGAGAGAGCAAGACCAGGACCACCCCTCCAACAACCCCTTTGAGGGGGGGCCAGATGTGGAGCCTCGAAAAGAGGCTTTTGCCCAAGTCCAGAATCTCGATGAGGATCGCGGAACATATGCCGAAGAAAATCCCCGCGATGATCGCCTGAAGAAGGACCATCTCGTTGAAGACCGGCATCACGGTGATCGGGTGGCGGAAGTATTCGATCCCCAGAGAGGCCGATACGTGGTACGCGGTGATCCCTGCGATGAAGGAGGGCAGGAGCACGTCGTAGAGAATGCCGCCGATGAACAGGACTTCGACGCCGAAGAGGGCCCCGGCGACGGGAGTGCCGAATACGGACGCAAACCCGGCGCTGATCCCGCAGATAACCAGTTTCCTGCGAGCCGAGTCATCAAACCGGAACAGGTCTGCCATCAGGGAAGAGAGGCCTGCCCCAATCTGCGCGCAGGGGCCCTCCTTGCCAGCCGATCCCCCCACCGCCAGGGTGACGATGGTGGCCACGAGTTTGACGGGCACGACGAGCGGGGCGATCCTTCCGGCGCGCCGGTGCACTGCCTCGATTACTTTCTCGGTCCCGTGGCCCTCCGCTTCGGGGGCGAGGTACTTCACGATGAGGGCGCTGAGGAAGAATGCCACCGGGAGCAGGAGGTGCGTGTAAGGGAATCGCCCCGCGATCTTGATGGTGAGGGCGAGCAGAAAGAGAAATCCCGTGGTAGCCAGGCCCACCGCAAGTCCTGTCAGTGTGGCAAGCACCAGCCACTTGAGAACGCTGACGAACAAGATCGATTCTTCGACGAGCCTGCTTTTCACAGCGACATCTCCATTCGGGGCGGGCGCCCGAGTTTTGCGCCCGCTATCTCGGGCCCTCCTCCTCCCTTTCAAAGGTCAGGATCAGCCTGGGGCCAGAAGGGTCTGGGGGCGCGACCGTCCCTGCGATCCTGTCGGATGGGATACCACAGGAGGATTCAAGATAGGCGCGCGCTGCCACGAGCCTGCCTGCCGCGAGCGCCCCCCGCCCGCGGCTTTCCGGAACCGAGCGGAGGCTTACACGCGGGCCAGCCCCCGCAGCGAAAAGCCGTCCAGCTTCCCGCAGCCTCGCTTGGTGATCCTCGGAAAGGGAAACCTGTGAGCGCTCGAAGAGCAGGGGTTCGACCATCGGGGTCAGGTCCGCTTTGAGAACGACTGGCTGCTGCAGGTGCTCCTGGATGTACCGCTCCAGAAACTTGTGCTCCTCAGCAGCCAACGGGATGTCGCGCCTGACGAGGAGGCGGATCGTAGGGGCATGCGGCCCCTTCTCGAAGACGATGGAGGCGTCCTCCAGGGTGGCCGGCGCCAACATCTCGGAGACCAGCGGGACAATTTGGACAAGGACCTCATTGGCATCGCGGTTGGCGTCGGATAGGGTCTCTCCGGGGGTTCGGACCCGGACGAGCGGTGCGGCCGATGGGATAACCCCGCCACGGAGCATCTTGACCTGCTCGAGGTACAGGGTGGCAGGGTGTCCCAATGCCTTCGCGAGCGCCGCCTCCGCCTTGCTGACCTCCTCTACGCTCCGGTATTCCACGGTGTTGAGAATTGCCTCCACAGAGACGGTGCCGTCGGCGAGTGCCCGGTGAGAGAGGTTGGAGAGAGTTGCCTGGCCGAAGGAGTTCTCCAAAGAGGCCCGTATGGCGCGGCGGTCCCGCATCTCCACGACCGAATCGCGCAGGGTGAGGACGAGGGGAACCGAGATGATGGCAAGGAGGACCAAGAGAGCCAGCATGCGGTTGCGGAGGGTCCGGGGGGACGTTACAGTCCCCTCTCCCGGCCTGAAGCCGAATGCGAAGAACACCGCACACGTGGCCAAGGTGATGGCAACGAAGTTTGTGAAGAAGAGGAAGAACCCGCCCCACAAGATGGACCACTGGCGGGTCCCAAGGCCGTACCCGCACACGCTGAGGGGGGGGATGACGGCGGTGGCGATGGCCACCCCGGGGACGATGGTCAGGATGCTTCGCTTGGTGCACAGGGCGCCGGCGCCCGCCGTGCCTGCAAGAATGGCCACAAGGAGATCAAAGAGGCTGGGGCGGGTGCGCGAGAGGATTTCCGGGGTGGCGAGCTGCAGCGGCGAGAGGTAGGCTGCGGCGGCAGCCACGACCACTGTCAGGCCGATGCTCAGCCCGATCTTCCGAACCGAGAAGCGGAGGACCTCCACATCCCCCGTGATGAACCCAAAGCCGAAGCTGAGAATAGGCCCCATGAGGGGTGAAATGAGCATGGCGCCGATAATGGCGGGCGCGCTGTTGGTCAACAGGCCGGCGAGGGCGATAAGGTTGGCCAGGGTGAGGAGGAGGAAGTAGCCTGCTGTGGTCCGGGATTCCCGGTAGACCTGCTTGGCTACCGCCCGGTGGTTGACCGCCGAGACCCTCCGCTTCCAGTCGGCGAGGAACAGTCCGCGCATCTTCCCCAGCACCATCTCAATTTCTCCCAGAGCGCCACGGCGCCGCGTCGGTCCTCCGAGGCAGGTCCGCCCCCGCCGCCCAGTGGGCACGCGGGTCTACCTCTCTTTTCGTACAGCTCCACCTTTCGCCCCTAGAACGACCTGCCGCACGCCGTCCTTACCCGACCTCTTCACCTCGTACATGAGGGCGTCCGCGGCATGGAGGATCTCCTCCACCGTATAGATGCCCTTAGAGACCGTGATGATGCCCACGCTGAGGGTCACGGGGCAGGGCCACTTCGCCTCGTCCCCAAGGTTGCCCCTTAAGCGCTCCACCGCCGTCGCCGCCTCTTCCTCTCCGGTCGAGGGGAGCAGGATTGCGAATTCGTCTCCCCCTAGCCGGGCCATCATGTCCCCGGCCCGCATGGCCGTGCGTGCAGCGGGTACCAGCCGCCGCAAGAGATCGTCTCCAGCCTCGTGCCCGAAATGGTCGTTGACCTTCTTGAAGTTATCCACGTCCATGTAGGCGAGGGAAAGGGGGAGGCCGGTCTTAGCGCTTAGGGCGATCTCCCGCTGGATCGCCGCGTGGAATGCGCGGGCATTGGGAATACCCGTCACCTGGTCCGTGTGCGCCATCCCCTCCATCAGGTCGAGAAGGTCGCGGAGCTTGGCGAGGAGCAGGCACAGGGTGCCGTAGGAGATGAAGTAAAAGAGAAAGTCGAGCAGAGCCACCGAGGCCGAGTCGTGGGTGAAGAGGCCCTGAGACTCTGACCAGAGCCGGGCCACGGCGCTCGTGCCTGCAGCGGCCAGTCCCCACCCGCGTCCGGCACGCCAGGTGACCGCGGCGATGGGGAGCCAGTAGAAGATCGAAAAGCGGATATCAATCCCCGTCCTCAGATCAACCAAGGCCAAGACCAGAACGAGCACGGCGGCGAGGGAGAGAACCGCAGGCAGGGGAAGCTTGCGCCAACGGGTCAGCGGACCCTTCACGGCTTCACCCCGGTTTCGGTGTCTCGGGAGTCCGTGGAAAAAGGTATCGCTGGGCTCGGGGAGTGCCTGCCTGATCGCGGCTCCATCGGCCACCTCAAACCCCCGGCGCTCCTACTTGAGACGCGTGAATTCGTAACGCGTGTTAAAGGACAAGCGCCGACCCCTATGGCCGGTCCGAGCGACCCGGGCCCAGACACCGGGGCGCCACCTCTGCGAGGAGGGCAAAGTCGTGCGAGAGCCTCCCGCTACCCCTAGGAAAGCCGAGAATCTTGTCGAAGGAGAGGACCCCGGCGATAAAGCCGGCAAGCACGATGGCCTGCCGGGAACAAGGCTCCGCGTCCGTCCTGGGGGCGACCCCCGCCACCGCACCGAGATTCTGAACATAGTTGGAAAAAGCCCCACGCAGGCTCGCGCTGTGGTGGCGCGCCATCTTCATCCACCCCCGAGCTTGGTGGAAGAGGAGGAGGTAGTTGGGGTGCTCCTCGAAAAAAGCGCTATGGGCCTCGAGAATAAGGGGGAGGCGCTCTGCACCTTCGGGGGCGTTGGAAACCCGCCCTTGCACTTCGGCCAGCAGCAGGTCAAACCCCCCTTCCACCAGTTCGGCGATCAGAACCTCGCGGGAAGCAAAGTACTGGTAGAAGGTACCTTTGCCCACGTCGGCGTGGGCCGTGATCTCGCCGATTGAGGGTTCGTAAATCCCTTTCTCCGCAAAGAGTTCCAATGCGCTGCCGAGGAGGGCATGACGGGTCTTGTCTCGCTTGCGGGACCTTCTGTCTTCCATTGGAACCCCGCCAATAGACCGTACGGTCAAACTTGACTCAGTAGTCAATTTAAGCTATATTCAACTTAGAGTCAAGCGCGGGCCACCTTTCGCCCATTAGTGTCTCCCTCGGGGATGGTGGAAACCCCTCGCCTTGCAGGCGAAGTATAGGGCCGTGTAATGTGGTCGCATGAAGCGATACCAGTTGGGCGCGCACACGAAACATGATTTGAAAGTCCACCTGGTGTGGATTCCGAAGTACCGAAAGAAGGTACTGACGGGGGAGGTGGCGGTTCGTGTGCGCGACCTGATCAGGCAGATTGCGATGGAACACGAGATCGCGATTCTGTCGGGGAAGGTAGCAAGCGACCACATTCACGTGCTCGTGGCGTACAAGCCGCATATGGACGTGAGCATGGTCGTCCAATGGCTAAAGGGGATCAGTTCCCGGATACTCCTTCAGGAGTTCGCGCACCTGAAGAAGGCGTTCTGGGGGCGGCACCTGTGGGCGAGAGGGTACTTGGCGGTGAGTACAGGAAACTTGACCGACGAAATGGTGGCAGCCTATATCGCCGAGCAGGAAGGCGAACCGGTTCACGATGACAGCCGATTTGTAATCGGCGATCCTTCAAAGCTACCGCCTTCTAGGCGGTAGTTGTTTACTGCTGTGAACTGATAACCGGAGACTGATAGCTGTAAACTGCTATCCCATGCGCCTCTACTCGGCTTCGGCGATGCGGGAGATAGACCGGCGGGCCATCCAGGAGATGGGCGTCCCCTCCCTCGCCCTCATGGAGAACGCCGCGGCGGCCGTGGTGGCGGTGCTCCGGGAGGAGTTCCCCAGCCTCCCGGGCGGACGCGCGGCGGTGCTCTGCGGCAAAGGCAATAACGGCGGCGACGGTTTCGCCGTGGCGCGGCTTCTCCGGGAAGCGGGGGGCGCCCCGGAGGTCTTCCTCTTCGCCGGGGGGGAGGCCCTCGCCGGCGACGCGGCGCTCCAGCTCGAAAAGGCGCGGTCCGCCGGCGTGCCGGTGGTCCCCGTCGCCGGGACGGAGGGGATGGCGGCGGTGCGCGCCGCCCTCGACGGGGCCGGGCTCGCGGTGGACGCCCTGCTCGGCACGGGAACCCGGGGGGCGGTTTCGGGCCTCCTCGCCGAGGCGATCGCCGCGCTGAACGCCGGATGCTCCACCGTGGTCTCGCTGGACGTCCCCTCGGGGCTCTCGGGCGACCGGTGTGCGCCCCATGGCCCGGCGGTTCGCGCGGCCCTCACGGTGACCCTCGGATTCGCCAAGCCCGTCCTCTTCACCCCCGAGGGCGAGCCGTTCGCGGGGAAAGTCGTCGTGGCGGACATCGGCCTGCCGCCGCGCGCTTCCGAGGGGGTGGCGCCGCTGGGCGAAGCCCTGGGCGAGGTTTGGGCCCGGCCCCTCTTTCCGGCGCGCGGGCCCCTCGCCCACAAGGGCGGCTGCGGCCGCGTCCTCATCGTGGCCGGGAGCGCGGGCAAGGCGGGGGCGGCCCTCCTGGCCGCCCGCGGCGCCCTGCGCGCCGGCGCGGGGCTCGTGACCGTCGCCGCTCCCGCGCCGCTCCTGCCCGCTCTTGCGGGGGGGCTGCCCGAGGCGATGGCCCTTCCGCTTCCCGCCACCGTGGAGGGAACCGCCTCCATGGACGGTCTCACGCCGGTCCTGGCCCTGGCGCGCGAGTGCGACGCCGTGGGGATGGGTCCCGGCCTGGGAACCTTCGCCGAAACCGCCGCCCTCGCCCGGGAGCTCTACGCCGCCCTGCCCGTGCCCGCGGTGGCGGACGCCGACGCGCTGAACGCCTTCGCCGGAGCCGAAGGCCAGCTATCTCGCCACGCGGCGCCCCGGGTGCTGACCCCGCACCCCGGGGAGATGGGACGGCTGCTGGGACTCCCCGCGTCCGAGGTGCTCGCCTCGCGCTACGAATCCGTGCCCGAGAAGGCCCGTGCCTGGGGGGCCGCGCTCCTGCTCAAGGGGCACCGCACCCTGGTCTCGGACGGCGCCGGACCCTGGCGGCTCAACCTCTCGGGAGGACCGCACATGGCCGCCCCGGGAATGGGGGACGTCCTCACGGGCGTCGTCGCGGCCCTTCTGGCGCGCGGGTTCTCCCCCCTCGACGCCGCCTCCCTCGGGGCGTGGTGGCACGGCGCGGCCGCGGACGCCGCCTTCGAGAAGCTCGGCGGCTACGGGATTCTGGCCTCGGAGGTAGCCGACGCCCTGCCGAAGATCGAGGGGCGCCTGCGCGGCCAGAACGCGCGCGCGTGAACCCGGCCGTGAACGGCACGCGAACCTTTTCTTTGCGAACCCTCGCCCGGACGAAGTTCCTGGCGCGGCGCCTCGCGAAGACCCTCGCGGGGCGAGAGCTTCTCCTCCTTTCGGGCGGCCTCGGCTCGGGAAAGACGACCTTCGTCCGCTGCCTCGCGGAGTCCCTCGGAATCGGGCCTTCGTGGGTGTCGAGCCCCTCCTTCACCTTGGTCCAGCGCTATCCCGCCGGGGCGCGCGGCTTCGGCATCGCCCACGTGGACCTCTACCGCCTTCCGCCCGGCTCGGACCTGGAGCCCCTTGGCCTCGAGGAGCTCCTCGCCGGCGACGACCTCATCGTGGTCGAGTGGCCCGAGGCGGGGGAGGAGATATGGCAGACGTGCGGGCGTCCCATCGTGCAAATCCGCTTCGAGGTGACGGGGCTGTCCGCACGCAGGGCTGTCGTCGAAGACCGTGAGGCATGAGAGGGTGAAGCGAGAGAGCCGTACATGGGTGCGCGAGTATGGGGGCGCGTGGGTAAAAAGGCGAAAGGGGCGAAGGAGTATGAGAAGCGAAACAGTGTTTGGATCAGGCTGGCTCTTCTTATTGTACCGGAAACCACTCCTTTAGCGTCTCTTTGAATTTGATAAAAGAAGGCGTTTGGCATCTTTGAAGACTTACGCTGCGTGCAATTTCACGGAAAAGGGCGGCTGACCATTGGATCCGTGCATGGTGGATCGCAGCTTCCATAGCTTCCTTAGGGCGAGCTGGTTTCTGTCTGTCAGCTTCCATTAAGCCTTGAGTATTCAACCAGTGTCGCAAGGCAGGCTTCTTACCCCGCCAACCTAACACGCGGTCTAAGTGGGGTGAGCCACTCCATGCCCAAATTTCTAACTCCGGATCAAACACGATCACTTCCGCCCGAGACCCCCAACCATTTGCAGACAAGCGTTCACGACAGTCTTGCTCGCACGCCGCAACAGAATCCTGCTCACGCCCGCACCCTTCGTGATCGAAGAAAACGAGGGCATGATTGGCTTTGTCGCAGAATGGCCGAAGGATCTCCGGTGCCTCAGAGAAGGTGCCCGCATCCTTTCTAACATGCCGAATTATTCTAAAACTGACAGGCCTTATCCCCAGGCTTGGAATCCGCCATTGAAGCAGCCCCTGGAGCCCTTCTTGAGCATCTAAGTCTGCTGTGAGAACTATAAGGTCAAGCATACCAATCCTACCCTAGAATGCCTGTGGCAAAAAGGGTTCCAAGATCAGATGTCTGCCTCCAATCCCTCAGATTGGGGTGATCACTTCCGCGAATGATATCGGTTACGCCATCTTCTGTGCGGGCAAAGCAAAGAACCTGTTCTGGCTTAGAAAGTGAAAGAACAACTGGGGAATGAGAGGCGCAGAGTATCTGGCTGCTTAAGGAAGATGATAGTGATTGAAATACCGTTTCCACTGCTTGTGGATGAATGCCATTCTCGGGTTCTTCTACTAAGAACACACCACCAGCATTGTCCAGGTAGGCGAGGAGGACCAGCGCAAGCAGACGAAGCGTCCCATCGGATAGAGACCACGAAGGTGCCTTTAGCCCATTGGCGTAGGAAACGCGCAAGTAGCGACTCTTATCCTCTGGTTTTTCAACAGTTTCAATTGAGCGCACATCAGGTAGCGCGGTCTTCACGTGCGCAATCCATCGATTGTAGCGCTCACGTCTTTTTCGCAGCGTCTCAAGAACCCACGGCAGGTTGGAACCATCTGCTTGGAATTCAAAAGAACTTCCCACCGGAGAGGGGTTGCGCATAGCTTCGCCATTAAGGACCAGTTTGTGGATTCCCTCCATGAGAACTCGTTTTACCCAAATTGCGACAGGAAAGCGCTCCTCGTCCTCAGGCAAGTTGGAGAGTCCAAGGCGGTATGGTCCCAATCGAAACGGGTTGTTCCATCCGGTTGTCTCGGCCTTAAAGTAATGATTGTCTCCCTCCGCCTTTTTAGAGATGATGTTTCTCCAACCCTTAGTTGTCCCCCCCCCCGACTTGCTCATAAGGCTAGCTCTTGGGGGTGTTGGGGAAGGAAAGAGGCATCTCTGAATTATCGTGGGCGCGTCTTGATCCGGCTTCAGCCAAAGGGATTCTGCGAGAACCGAAAACTGCTCTTGAGTGTCAAGGCCTAAAGCAACTTCATACCGAGCGCGCGTGAAGCCATTTTGCCTTTTCTCCTTGGGAATTTCGAATTCTACAGCCACTTCGAAGGAAGCTGCTTGCTCCATCCAGAAGAGACTATGGGGATTGGGAGACCTTCTGAATGCTGCCTTCTGGAGTCCATTGTTAAGAATGTCGCTCAATAAATGAAGCACATCCAAGAAAGTGGACTTGCCACTAGCATTTGGACCCACTAGAACCTGGAATCCATGCAGTTCTTGGGCCACATCGCGAAGGCAACGATATCTCAGGGCCTCGATCCGCCGGATCATTGTCTCACCCCTTCGCTGGTTGCCTCATTCCAATTCTAGTCAACGTTGCGCCTCACGCGTCATCGCGCTAACAGCACCGCTGCGGCACGCCCTCGGGCACCACGATGGGCCCGCACGCCCGCGGGGGCAGCGGCGCGCCCTTCAGAGTCGCGCGCGCGCGCCGGGCGGCGTCCGCGAGGATGATCACCACCGCCACCATCATGACGGCGGTGAGCCCCGCGTCCAGGTAGCCCTGGAAGGCCTTCCCGGGGCGCTGCGCCAGGGGCAGGTAGATGTCGCGGATGGAGAGGAACCCCGCCGAGAGGGTGGTGGCGGCCACGAAGAGCATGGGGAGCGCGGTCGCCCAGAGGTAGCGTGCCTTTCCCAGGTTCACCAGGAAGACCGTCCCGATGGCCAGGGCCACCGTGGCGAGGAGCTGGTTGGCGATGCCGAACATGGGCCAAATGGTCTGGACAGAGCCGGTGTAGATGAAGAATGCCCAGGAGAAGCAGATGGCCGAAGTGGTGAGAATGCTCCCGGGGATCCAGGAGGGGTTGCCCAGGGGCTTGTAGAAGTTGCCCAGGAACTCCTGGAGGAGGAAGCGCGCCACCCGGGTCCCCGCGTCTATGGTGGTCAGGATGAAGAGGGCCTCGAACATGATGGCGAAGTGGTACCAGATGCCCATGAAGCCCTTCAGGCCCGGCAGGGCGGAGAAGATCTGGGCCATTCCCACCGCCAGCGTGACGGCGCCCCCGGGGCGGGCGGCCACGTTCTCGCCCACCGCGGCGTCGAGCGCCTGGAGGTTCACGGGGCTCAGGCCCATTTTCTGGAAGGCCTCGGCGGAGAGGTTGATGGCGTAGTAGTCGCCGGGGTGGAGGGAGCAGGCGGCGATGAGCGCCACCACGCCGACGAGGCTCTCCATGGCCATGGCGCCGTAGCCGATGAACCGCGCGTCGGTCTCCTTGTCCAGCATCTTGGGCGTCGTGCCCGACGATACCAGGGAGTGGAAGCCCGAGATGGCGCCGCAGGCGATGGTCACGAAGACGAAGGGGAAGAGCTTCCCCGGGATGATGGGCCCGCCGCCGTGGACGAACTGGGTAAGGGCCGGGAACTGGAGGTCGGGGCGGACGACGAGCACGCCGAGGATCAGCGCGGCGACGGTGCCCACCTTCATGTAGGAGGAGAGGTAGTCCCGCGGGGCCAGCAGGAGCCACACGGGGAGCACCGAGGCGGCGAACCCGTAGACCGCCAGCAGGACCGTGAGCTGGTGCGGGTTGAACGTGAACGCCGGCGCGAGGGGGGACTTGGCCACGAACTGGCCGAGCACCACGCAGACGAGCAGCGCCACGACCCCCAGGGCGCTGGGCCAGCCGATGGAGCCCGGCCGGAGCTTAAACATCCAGAGCCCCATGACCACGGCGATGGGAATGGTCATGGCGATGGTAAAGGTGCCCCAGGCGCTCTGGGAGAGGGCGTTCACCACCACCAGGCCGAGGCCCGCCAGGGCCACCACCACGATGAAAAGCACGGCCAGGCCCGCCGTGAGGGCCGCCACGGGACCGATCTCGCCGCGGGCGATCTCGGGCAGGGAGCGCCCGTCGTGGCGGACCGACGCCACCAGCGCCACGAGGTCGTGGACGCACCCCGCGAGGACCGCGCCCGCGAGCAGCCAGAGCAGGCCGGGCGCCCACCCGAACTGGGCGGCCAGCACCGGGCCCACCAGGGGGCCCGCCCCGGCGATGGCGGCGAAATGGTGGCCGAAGAGGACCCACTTGTTCATGGGGACGTA
>JAKAJA010000417.1 GCA_021814085.1 Acidobacteriota bacterium
CCGATGCGTACTTGGCCCGCGGCCGTCGCCTGCCCTTCCATCGTCCCGTAGGCGAGGTATTCGGGGAGAAACTCGAGGACCGCGTCCTGCAGCGTGGCGGCGGCCATGGCCGGGGTAAAGAACGCGACGGTCGTCACACCCTCCGCGTGAGACACCGAGAACTCCGCCGAAGCCTTGCCCCCGTCCAGCGTCATGGGGGCATTCGGAATGGTGAACCGGCCTCCCGCCAGGGTTCCATTAAACTTCCCGGAGATCGCCGCCAGCGCGCGCTCCTTGCCCAAGATCCCCAGGTCGGCATCTCGGATGGCGACATCCAGGTGGAGGCCGTCGTCGGCGTGTTCCAGTGGGATGGTGACGCTCCCGTCGGCGGTCCCTCCTCCGAGGGCCAAGGGAAGGTCAATCCACTGCTTGATGTAGGGCAGGATAACGGAAGCCTTGATGCCCTGCGCCTTCACCACAAGGTCCGCGGGCACATTGGGCCCCAGGGAGAGACCGGATTCGATGGTCCCGCCCCAATGGGCGACCTTCGCTTCGAGGCGGGAGACTTTGGCGGCGCCGTCCCACCACCACTGCCCGCTCACATCGCGCAGAGGTTCCCCGTAGATCCTCGCTTTTGGACAGGTCCACTGCCCTGATTCCACCGCGGGCCAGGGCAACGTGCCCCTCACGCCTTCGAAGACCACCGCCCCCTTCAGGATGTTGACGCGGCCGTCTTCCACCCGCCAGACCGCCCCTGGAGAAAGGTCGCGGCGCAGGGTGGCCCCGATGGTGCCCTCCAGAAAGTCCGGGTCCGTCGAGACCTTGATGGTGAGCCCCCTCGGGTCCACCTTCATGCTCGCCACGGTGTTTCGCGCGACATTGCCCGCCAGCGTGCATTCTCTGACGCGCGCATTTGCCGTGAACGGGTGGCCCAGGAGGATGGACGGATACCCGAGGCCCCTTCCCGAGGCATCGACGCCTTCCAGGACCGCACCGCCGCCCTTCATGACCCCGTTGTGCACATCAAATGTCCAGCCGGATTTCCTCATGGAGAAATTCCATGAACCGGCGCCCGCCGCCTTCACGGTGGCCGCCGTGATGCCGCCAGCATTTCCGCCCACGAAAAACTCTCCGGACAAGGCGCCGCTGGGAACGGGAATAGGGGCCTCGGCCTTGATATCCCTTTCCAGCTTGCCCCTGCCCGCGAACTGCCAAGTGCCCGCCAACCATGAACCCCTTGCATCCAGCCATCCGGCTTCGTGTCTGAGGGAGGTGTCCCAGGAGATCCCCCCCTCCCTTATATTGGCCTTCAGGCTCAGCGTGGCCTCGGCTGACGTGATGGTGCCTTCCAGGAGACCTCCCCCGGAGGGAGACCTGCGCCCGCTCATGCTCCACGAGAGGGACGGCAGAGGAACCTCGATCATGGGAGTCGGGGCGGGCACCGCATATCCTTCGAAAAAGGCTTCTGCCCCGCCGTCCGCGCCCTGACGCACCTGCACCACCGCGCGGAGCATGCGGCTTCGCGCGAGCCCGCTCACTCGCCCCCTGGCGAGCAGGGCCAGACACGTGGCACCCACCAGGCGCGGGTCCTGAGGGTCCGCCGACAGTACGCCCTCCTTGAAGGTGCCCATGGTTCCCAGCCGGATATCGGGGAGGGCCACTTTCCCTACAAGATCAGCCACCAGGGGCCATCCGCCATTGGATGGATCGCCCGGGAGCAATCTCGCCGCCAGGATCTGCGTGGCGTCCCCCGGCTTCTCGTGGGTGATGGCCAGCTGGATCGCGCTCCCCGGTTTACCCAGCACATCGGCTGTCCACTGCTCGGACCCGTGCGTGAGATCCACCTGGATGTTCAGAGATTCCGGGCTCCAACTCGCGGTTGCGTGGCCTTCCGCGGGAACTTGTCCACTGAAGGTGGCCTCGCCCGTGAACCGGCCCTCCTGCCAGCGCCCTGAGCCCTCCAGGAGGCCAGCAGGGCTCCGCAAAGTGGCGCTCCATCTGCCTCTTCCTCCAAATCCCTCCCCTTCCACGGCACAGGGACCTTCCCACTGCCCCGTGGGGGTGGAGATGACCAGGAGCGGGGCGGGCACATGCAGCGGGATCCTCAAAGCACGTGCCTTGGCCTCTCCCTGCCCCAGGAGACGACGCCATTCGGTCCGCAAGGGCGAGATCTCCACCTTCGCCGCCCTGCCGGACAGGAGCGGCCACAGGTGATCCAGGGTGGCGTTGCGAACCCGCATGATGGGAACCATGGGGGGACCAACTTCGAGCAACTCCACCCGGGCGGGCCCCAGGAGCCTCACGTGCAGCCCCCTCCACCGGACGGCCACCTCACGCCACTGCCCTTCTCCCGCAGCGGAGACAGCTTCGAGGCCGAGGAGGTGGATCTCCGCTTCGGGTGCTGGGACCCCTAGGATCCGAGTCATGGATGTGTGGAGGGCCCATTCCAGGCCTTCGCGGAGGCCGCCAAGGGCAAGCGTTATCCACAGGAGGGCGGCCACTACCGTTCTGCCCGCCCTGAATAGCTTGCTGGTCATTTCGAGGCCTGGGTCCTTTTTCTCAGCAGGCCTGCGGCGGCGATGGCGAGGACCGGTAGGAGGAGCCACAGGTTGCCAATGCGGGTCCAGAGGGTCCGGGTGTCCCGGTCCGCCACCAATCCCCAGAAGGAGGCCGGCCCGCCTGGAGTGGTTGTCGCCTCCAAGACTCCCCGAGGATTGATAACGCCGCAAACGCCCTTGTTCGCGCTCCTGATGAGATAGCGGTCCGTCTCTACGGCCCGCACGCGCTCCAGGAGGAAGTGCTGGTAGGGGCCCGGGGTGCCCATATACCAGGCGTCGTTGGTCATATTGACCAGGATCTGCGCGCCATCGCGCACCTGGTCGCGCACGAGGTCGGGGAAGATGCCCTCGAAGCAGATGGTCACCCCAACCCTTCCCGCGGGGGTCTGAAGGGGTGCCAGGCTCGAACCGGGCTGGAAGTCGCCGATGGTGTTCACGATGGGCCCCGCGAAGGAGAGCCACTCACGGAAAGGGATGTACTCACCAAAGGGGACGAGGT
>JAKAJA010000418.1 GCA_021814085.1 Acidobacteriota bacterium
TGCCGCCGCTTGACCTATATTATGAGCGGCACTTTTCACACGCTCGAGTGGGTGCGCATGGGAGCCGACATGGTCTTCCTGCTCTTCGGGGCTCTCCCTCTCACCCTCGGTGCGCTCTATGCGTTTTTCAAACGTGATGCCGCGGTGGACCGGGGCTGATGTCCGTCGAAAACGAAAGAAGAGGTGAGATCATGTCCGACCTGAAACCCCTGGTTGCAGACCTGAACGCGAGCGTCCAGTTCGCCGAACGCGGGATCGTCAGCAAGACGCTTCACGAATCCCCCGCCCAGAAACTCGTGTTGTTCTGCTTCGAACCCGGGCAAGCATTGAGCGAGCACACGGCCCCCTTCGAGGCGGTCATCCACGTCCTCCAGGGCAAGGCCGATGTGAAGCTCGGAGACAACGTATACAAGGCCACCCCCGGCGCCCTCTATGTCATGCCCGCCGGTCTGGCCCACGCCGTGACAGCGAGGGAGCGATTCGTGTTCCTGCTGACGATGACCCGTTTATCCAACCCGGCCCAGCTGAAATAGCAAGAAGGAGGGGGACATGACGAAGACGAGTATCCTGTTCCTTGCCGTGCTCACCTCGGCCTCGATCGCGACAATGGCCCAGGCTCCTGCCAAGTCAGCGACCGCATCCAAACCCGCGGCTCAGGCCGTGGCATCCAAGACGTCCGCGCCCGCTCTAAAGAGCCAGGCCGATATCCTCAAATCCCTTTCTTCAGAGAGCCGGGCCTGCGTGGAGTGCCATCAGAAAGGGGCCACCCCCGTCGTGGTCCAGCAGTGGGCCACGAGCCGCCACGCGCAGAATGCCATCGGCTGCTACGAGTGCCACCAGGCGGACAAATCACGGCCCGACGCCTTCGAGCACTACGGGCAGCTCATCTCCCTCCTGGTGACGCCCAAGAACTGCGGCGTCTGTCACGACAAGGAGACCGAGGAATTCGAGGGGAGCTACCACGCCAGGGCCGGGGAGATCCTCGGTTCCCTGGACAACGTTCTCGGGGAGCTGGTGGAAGGTCCCCCGGCCGCCAACAGCGGTTGCAGGCAGTGTCATGGGGGGACCGTCAAGGTCCTCGCCGGCGGCAGACTCGACGCGGCCACCTGGCCCAACGAGGGAATCGGGCGCCTCAACCCTGATGGATCCAAGGGGTCCTGCACCGCGTGCCACTCGCGTCACACCTTCTCCGCCTCCATCGCGCGGCAGCCGGAGAACTGCGGCAAGTGCCACCTCGGCCCCGACCATCCCCAGGCGGAGATCTACGCCGAGAGCAAACACGGCATCACGTACCGCGCCAAGATCAACGAGATGAACCTGGACAACCCCACGTGGGTGCTTGGCAAGGACTACAACGCCGCTCCCACGTGCGCCACCTGCCACATGAGCGCCACCAAGGACCTCCCCCTCACCCACGACGTGGGAACCCGCATCTCCTGGACGTTGCGGCCGGAGGTTTCCGTCAAGCTGGAGAACTGGGAGAAGCGCCGAGGGGACATGCAGAAGGTCTGCTCCAACTGCCACGCCAAGGAGTGGATCGGCAATTTCTACAAGCAGTACGACGCCGTCGTGGACCTCTACAACACCAAGTTCGGCGCACCCGCCAAGGGCATCATGAAGAAACTCCGCGATGCCGGAAAGCTCACCCCCACGCCCTTCGACGAGAAGATCGAGTGGACCTACTACGAGCTCTGGCACCACCAGGGCCGCCGGGCCCGCATGGGGGCCGCCATGATGGGCCCCGACTATACGCAGTGGCACGGATTCTACGAGGTGGCCAAGAGCTTCTACACCGAGTTCCTCCCCGAGGCCGAGGCTCTTCTGCCGGGAGTGACCGCAGAGGTGCGCGCCATGGACGACAACAAGTGGCTGCAGGGGCTCTCCAAGGAGGACCGGGAGAAGATCCAGCAGTACTACCAAAAGAGGTACGGCGAATAGGCAACGGAACAAATTGGTTCATTGCGGCGCACGGCGATCCGCGCGGACGCCGACCAAACATGGGCCCCCGATTCCTCAGGGATCGGGGGCCCACTTCTCCCCCCCAGGAAGGCCGTGACATGTGGCGTCACGGGACCTATATTTTTACCAAGAACGAGAAGGGGGTGGACCATGAGGGCCAAAAGCCTCGTCGTATGGGCAACGCTGCTGGTTCTCGCGCTGACTTTCCTGAGTTGCAGCAACCCGAGAGAAGTGAAGATCGCCGTCGTGGGGCCCATGAGCGGCCCAGAAGCGAAGATCGGCAAGGACGTCCTGCAGGGGGCGACCCTGGCCGTCGAGGAATGGAACGCCTCGGGCGGCGTTCATCGCAAGAAGGTGGTTCTGATATCCGCCGACGACAGCGACAGCCCGAAGAAGGCCCTTGAAGTCGCCTATTCGATCACCTCAAAGAGGCCCCTCATCGTGATCGGCCACGTGGATTCCAGCTGCTCCCTCGCCGCGTCAAGAATCTATCAGGAACGTCACGTGGTCATGATCTCCCCCGCATCCACCACCCCAGCCTTGACGAGGCAGGGCTTTGACAACGTCCACCGTGTCTGCGGAAGAGACGACCGCCAGGGCAGAGCGGCGGCCGTTTGGTGCCTGAAGAACAACATGGGGGACAAGGTGGTGGTCATTCACGACGACTCCGATTACGGGCGGGGTCTGGCCGACCAATTCAAGCAGAACTACGAGTTCCTCTCCAACCGGAAGGTCGCTCTCGACGAGGAAGTGAAGCGGGGCGACCAGACCATGGCGCAGGTGGCGGAGAAGATCACGACCGCCCCCGACCTCGTCTATTTCGGCGGCCTGTACCAGCAGGGGGCGGCGCTCCTGAGGCATCTCCGTCAGGCGGGAATCACGGCCGCTTTCATGTCGGGAGACGGGTGTTTCGACGAGGAGTTCATCACCATGGCCGGGCCGGAAGTGGCCTCGGGGGCCCTGTTTACCTTCTACCCAGACCTCGCCGCCATGCCCGGCACGAAGGCCAAAGAGTTCGCGGCGAATTATGAGAAGCGGTTCAGAGCGTCCCCGGGACCTCTCAGCATCTTCGGCT
>JAKAJA010000419.1 GCA_021814085.1 Acidobacteriota bacterium
ATGGTCGTCCTGCCGTACTACCTGCACGACTACAAGGCATTCGGAAAGATAACCATCCTGGGCGAGTTCCTGGCCATCTCAGCGGTCACCATGTGCATGCTCTTCATCTTCGTGGACATGGGCCAGCCCATGCGGATCCTGAACGTCATGCTCCACCCCACCCCCAACTCCATGATGTTTTGGGACATGGTGTCCCTCTCGGGATACCTGGCCATCAACGCGCTCATCGCGTACGTCACCCTGAGCGCCGAAAGGAACGGGGTGGCCCCGCCGCGCTGGATCAAGCCCATCATCATCCTCTCCATCCCCTGGGCCGTCTCCATCCACACCGTCACGGCCTTCCTGTACAACGGCCTGCCGGGGCGGTCCTTCTGGCTCACGGCCATCCTGGCGCCGCGGTTCCTCGCCTCCGCTTTCGCCGCGGGCCCGGCGCTCCTGATCCTCCTCTGCATGGTCGTCCGGCGTCTCACCCGGTTCGACGTGGGGTCGGACGCCATCGGAAAGCTCGCCGTGATCGTCACCTACGCCATGCTGGTGAACGTCTTCTTCGTCCTCATGGAGGTCTTCACCGTTTTCTACAGCCGGATCCCCGAACACATGGAGCACTTCCGATTCCTCTTCGTGGGGCTGCAGGGCGATGCCCACCTGGTGCCGTGGATGTGGACCTCCATGCTCATGGCATTGGCCTCGATAGTCCTGCTGCTCGTGCCGTCCCTGCGGCACAACGAGAAGGTACTCGCGATCACCTGCGTCATGGTCTTCGTGTCGCTGTGGATTGACAAGGGCCTGGGACTCATCATCGGCGGGTTCACCCCCTCCCCCTTGGGAGTCGTGTCGCGCTATGTCCCCACCCTCCCGGAGGCGGCCATCGTGATCGCCATCTGGGCCATCGGGTCCTTGATGATCACGGTCTTTTACAAGATCACACTCTCCATCAGGGACGGGCTCGCGCATTGAGACTCCGCGCCGCGCGAGCCTTCGGGAAGGCTTGAGATGCCGATCATCACGATCGCCAGGGGTTCGCTTTGGGGGGGACAGGCCGTGGCGGACATGATCGCCCAAGAGCTTGGCTGCCCCTGCATCGGCCGCGAGGCGCTCATGGGTGAGGCCCTGAACCTGACTTCCGCGACCGGCGGCCCGATGGAAGATCCCTCCCAGATCTCGGCGCTCTGGGACAGGCTGTCGTGGGACCGCGGTACCTACCTTTCGGCCCTGCAAGCCGCGCTCGCGAGCCACGCCGTCTCCGGAAACCTGGTCTACCACGGGCTGGCGGGGCACCTCCTGCTCCGCCATATCCCTCGCATCCTCCGGGTGAGGATCATCGCTCCCCTTGAGGCGAGGATCGAGATCGTCGCCCGGAAGGAGAACGTCGGCAGGGAAGAGGCAGAGGCCTACATCAGGAAGGTGGACGAGGAGTGGAGGAGGTGGACGAGGTTCGTGTTCGACGTGGACTGGCACGACCCGTCGCTTTACGACCTGGTGGTCAACCTGGAGAAGCTCGACGTCGGTGGCGCCTGCGCCACCATCCTCGAGGCGGTGAAAAGGCCGGAGTTCGAGATCACCGATGAGATAAGGGAGCAGATTCAGGATCTGGCACTGGCCAGCAGGGTCAAGCTCGTGCTGGCCATGGTGCCGGCGAGCATGGATATGAAATTGGAGGTCAGCGCCAAGAGGGGAGAGGTGATGCTTAAGGGGCAGGCCCCTGCGGATCTGCCTCCCTACGTCATCGCGCGCGCGGAGGGGTTCCTCGCGGCGGTCGTGGGACAGACACAGGGGGTGCTCAGCGTGGCCATGGACCTCAGCCAGAGCCGGGACGCTCTGGCCCCGGAGCATCCATCGAAACCCGTTGCGTGAAGTGTGAACCTAGCGTGTGTGAACGGAGCGTGGTGTCCAACCACAAGTATTTCCAAAAGGGAGGTAACGAATGAGCAAGCTGGTGCCACCCCACGGTAGTAAGGAACTCAAGTGTCTCCTGCTCGAAGGCAAGGCGCGCGAGGAGGAAGTCAAGAAGGCCGCGGGCCTGAAGAAGGTCCCCATCACCAGCCGCGAAACCGGCGACCTCATCATGATGGGCATCGGCGGTTTCACGCCGCTGGATGGTTTCATGGGCCACGCCGATTGGAAGGGCGTCTGCGACGAATACAAGATGCCTTCCAAGAACGGGCTCTTCTGGCCCATCCCCA
This sequence comes from Acidobacteriota bacterium, assembly GCA_021814085.1. Taxonomy (GTDB): domain Bacteria; phylum Acidobacteriota; class UBA4820; order UBA4820; family DSQY01; genus JAKAJA01. Next base: position 2,184 of record JAKAJA010000419.1, read on the forward strand.
TCACCCTCTCCGCGGAGAAGGCCCTGGCCGACTCCATCAAGATCGGCGAGGAGGTGGCCCTCTGGGACAGTGAGACGAACACCCTCATGGCCACCATGAAGGTGACCGAGAAGTACGCCATCGACAAGGCCCACGAGTGCCAGCAGGTCTTCAAGACCACCGACATGGCCCACCCCGGCGTGAAGATGGTCATGGAGCAGGCCGACGTGAACCTGGCGGGCCCCGTCAAGGTGCTCTCCGAATCCTACTTCCCCGAGCAGTTCAAGGGCCTCTACCAGCGTCCGGCCGAATCGCGCAAGATGTTCGAGGAGCGCGGCTGGAACACGGTGGCCGCCCTCCAGCTGCGCAACCCCATGCACGGCTCCCACGCCTACCTGGCCTGGATCGCCATCGAGGTCTGCGACGGCGTTTACATCCACCAGCTCGTGGGCAAGCTGAAGCCCGGCGACATCCCGGCGGACGTCCGCGTGAAGGCCATCGACGCCCTGGTCAACAAGTACTTCCGCAAAGAGCGCGTGGCCATGGCCGGGTACCCGCTCGACATGCGGTACGCGGGTCCCCGCGAAGCCCTGCTCCACGCCGTGTTCCGGCAGAACTACGGCTGCTCCCACCTCATCGTGGGCCGCGACCACGCGGGAGTGGGCGACTACTACGGCCCCTTCGACGCCCAGAAGATCTTCCTCGAGATCCCGCCGGATGCCCTCCAGCTCAAGCCCCTGTGCATGGACTGGACCTTCTACTGCTACGAGTGCGGCACCATGGCCTCCATGAAGACCTGCCCCCACGAGAGCAAGGCCGTCATCGACGACGAGGGCAACTACAAGGGCGGCGCCCGCCTTCTCC
>JAKAJA010000420.1 GCA_021814085.1 Acidobacteriota bacterium
TCTCCATGGCCTGTGGCGCCGGGATGATCGAGGTGTCCTATCGCACGGGGCGACTGCTCTTCCCCGACCGGCCCGCCCTTCAGAGGATCGCCACGGTGGCGGGCGGCCTGCTCCCCATGAACGTCTACATGAGCCAGTACGTGGGCAACGAGCCCCTGGAGGGGCTTCTCGCGGCCTGGGCGCTGCTGTTGGGGCTGCGGCTGCTGGTGAAGGGGGGGGAGCCTACGCTCTCCGAGTGCCTCGCCCTGGGCGGCGTGCTGGGACTGGCGCTGCTGGCCAAGGTGACGGCCGTTCTGCTGGTGGGGCCGCTGACCCTGCTGGTTGTCTGGTCGGTCCTCATCCGCAAGGGATCTCTCCGCCGGGCCCTCGGGGCGGCCGGGGCGCTGTTGGCGTCCTGCGGGGCCGTCTCGGGCTGGTATTACCTGCGCAACTGGATCGAGCTGGGCCGGCCCTTCGTGGGCGGCTGGCAGGCCAGGCCCGGCCTCGCCTGGTGGCAGGACCCGGGCTACCGCATGGCGGGAGATCTCCTCCGGTTCGGGCATTCGCTCCAGCAGCCCGTATATGCCGTCGGGTACGGTTTCTGGGACGGCCTCTACTCCTCCCTCTGGCTCGACGGGGGCCTCGGCTCCGCCGCGGCCAGGCCCGACGGCCCCTTCTGGCAGCCCGACCTGCTGCCGGCCATGGCCCTCCTGGCGCTCCCCCTGAGTCTCTTGATCCTCTGGGGCGTCATGCGGACCTTCGGGACCGGCGAGACGCCCGCGCAAAGGGGCCTGCGCTTCCTGCTGGCGTGCGGTGTTTTCTATCTCGGCGCCATGATCCTGCTTTACATCGAGGTCCCGGCCTACGCCGCCGCGAAGGCCAGCTACGCCCTGGCGATGGCGCCGGCCCTGGGCGCGCTCGCCGCCTGCGGCGCCGAACCCCTCCTCAAGAAGGCGTGGCCGGCGACCCTGCTGAGTCTTTGCCTCTTCGTGTGGGCGGGCGTCGTATACTGCACCTACTGGGCGCGCTAGGGAGAACGAGCCACGAATGGACACGCCGGCTGAAGTCACCAGGGAGAAGGACCCGCCCGCGGACCTCCCATCCAGGAAGCGCCTCTGGCTCGCCGCCCTCGGCCTCGCGCTGGTGACCTTCGCGCTCTTCTCGCCCCTGCTGGGGGCGCACTTCATCAATTACGACGACCAGGGCTACGTGACCGACAACCCCCACGTGCTCCATGGGCTGACCTGGGCGGACGTCCACTGGGCCTGGACGCACCTCTACTTCGGTTTCTACTACCCGCTCACGCTCATGTCGCACCAGCTCGACTGCCAGCTCTACGGCCTCTGGGCGGGGGGGCACCACCTGACCAACCTCTTGTTCCACATCGGCAGCGCTCTCTTGCTCTTCGCCTTCTTCTGGAAGACGACGCGCGCCTTCTGGCGGAGCCTCGCGGTGGCCCTGCTCTTCGCCATCCACCCGCTGCACGTGGAGTCGGTGGCGTGGATCTCGGAGCGGAAGGACGTGCTGAGCACCTTCTTCCTGATGGCCATGCTGGTGGCCTATGCGGACTATGCTCGGGCTCCTTCGTTCAGGCGGTACCTCGCCGTGTTCGGTGCCTTTCTCCTGGGACTCCTGAGTAAGTCCATGATCGTGACGGCCCCATTCCTGCTTCTTCTTCTGGACTATTGGCCCCTGCGGCGCTTTTCCCTCGGAGGGCTGACGGCCGAAGCGCCCAGGGAGGAGGGAATCCCCTCTGCCGCGCCGCGGCTGGACCCGCGCCTGGGCTGGAAACTCGTAGGCGAGAAGCTACCCCTCTTGGGGCTGTCGGCCCTCATCTCGCTCCTGACGTACATAGCGCAGGACCACGCGGGGGCCCTCGGCGGCTTTCCTCTGCGCCTGAAGATCATCAACGCCTTCTCCTCCTACGGGGCTTATCTCGGCAAGACGCTCGTTCCGGTGAACTTGGCCCTCTTCTACCCCATGCGGGTGGGCCTTTTCCGTCCCGGCGAGGCCCTCCTCGCCGCCGTGCTCATGGTCCTGGTGCTCTGGCTGGGGTGGCGCTGGCGCGCCCGGGCCCCCTATCTTCTCGTGGGCTGGCTCTGGTACCTCGGCATGCTCGTCCCGGTCATCGGAATCGTGGAGATAGGAAGCATGGCCATGGCGGACCGGTACACCTACGTGCCCCTGGTGGGCCTCTTCATCATCATGGCCTGGGGCGCGGCCGATGTGCTGCGACCCGAGCGGGGGCAGAGGCTCCGCCCCCTCGTTCTGGCCGCCGCGGGCGCCTGGCTGGTTCTTCTGGGCGGGCTCACCGTCCGGCAGGTGACCCTCTGGCACAACTCCCTGACCATCTGGGGGCACACGCTCGCGGTGACGAAGCTGAACGCTGTGGCCCACACCTGCTACGGCGATGCCCTCGCCGAGGCGGGCCACTACAGGCTGGCCGAAGAGCACCTCAAGCGGGCCATCACCCTCTGGCCGAGCCACAGCCCGGCTTGGACGGGCCTCGCGGTGGCGGCGGCCCAACTGGGCGACTTGGACCTGTCCGAGCGCTGTCTCCGCCAGGAACTCACGATCAAACCGGACGATTTCAGGAGCCAGGTGGTGCTGGCACGCCTTCTAATGCGCAGCGGAAAGTTCGATGAAGCGGAGAAGCAGTGGAAGGAGGTGCTGAAGAGCCAGCCGGGCTACCTGGAGGCCCTTTCAGGCCTCGAATGGATCCGCCAGAGGCCGACCGCAAAGCAACAGGCGCCGGCCGACCGGCCCCCTGCTCCTCCCCCTTCCGCGCCGAAGCCCGGCGAATTCAAGGGGCGGCGATGATGACGAGGGGAGAGGCCCGATCGAGTCGCCGGAGGTGTTCCTACCGAGGGCCTCGCCGTGATTAGGCAGACGGCTGTCCAGCGTCATTCCCTGCTCCTGGCGTCCCTGGCCCTGGCGCTGGTGACCTTCGCGCTTTTCTCGCCCCTGCTGGGGGCGCACTTCGTGGGCTACGACGACAACATGGTCGTGACGCGGAACCCGCTGGTGCAGAAGGGGCTCACGTGGG
>JAKAJA010000421.1 GCA_021814085.1 Acidobacteriota bacterium
TCTGCTGTCCGGGGTGCCGTGGCGGACCGACGCGGCCGCGGACACCCTTGGAATGGCTTCTGTCTTTTCCAGCTCCATGGTGGCCCGGGAGGCCATGCGCGAGGCCGCCGAGCCTAACTACGTCATCGTATCTGAGAACTACCTCAATCTGAGCTTCCGGCTGGGCTTTCACTTCTCGCGCGTGGACGCCTACCTGGGGGAGCGGGCCGATGAGAACTACGCCAGCTTCCTGTTCCAGGGAGGCGCCGCCGATTCGGCGGGTCGCTCCCGGCGCGTCCGATTTATCAAGGGTGCCCTCGAACGAACGGGGTTCGACATCCACACCAGGGAGGACGCCCTCTTCGCGAGGACCCAGCAGGTGCCCGCCACCGAGATGGCGCGGCGGCTGGAGGCCCTCGGGCGGCTCATGGTCGCGACGAGGCAGGCGGACACTCTCTTCAGGGATGACGACAGCGTGGAGCGGGCGCTGTCAGCGTTCCAGTCGGGCGACTTCACTCTGGGCCTAACGGGCCGGGAGGAGGGTGAACCGTGAGCGCCGCCTATCCCTCCCGCCGCAAGGTCCCCCTCGTGGGCATGCTCGCCACGGGAGCCCTCCTGGTCTTCGCTTTCATGCTCGGCCTCGTCTCCTTCGGTAAGATGCGCCAGGTGGTGACCGAGGAGTTCAACCTCCAGCAGCTCGCGCTCGCGGAGAACCTGGCCGCCCTCATCCAGCAGGACCTGGACTTCCTGCGCCGCGAACTCCGCGTCCTCAACCTCTCGCCCTCCGTCCAGTACAGCGAGTCCCCATCCTTCGTCAACCGGCTCCGGGTGACGCTCTCCTCCATCCAGGGAAAAGAGCTCCTGGAGATCCGGCGGATCGCGGCCGACGGGCTCGAGGCAACCGCCGTGGACCGTTCCGGCATATCCCGAACGGAGCGGTCCGACTTCCGGAACGACCCCTACCTCACCTGGGCCCGCGTGCCTGCCAACAGGAATCGCCTCCTCCTGGGCGACCCGCCGCCCATGCTCGGGAGTAGATTTGGGGATCATTCCATCGCGATCATGGCCGTCCCCAACTACCAGACGTCCCCCGACGAGGCGCACCCCAAGCCCACGGGCCAGTTTTCCGGCGTGCTCCTCTTCGTGCTCGACGCCTCCGCCATCGCCCGGCGCTTCTCCGAAAACGTCAGATCGGGATCTTCGGGGTACGCGTGGATCATCGACGAGCGCGGCGTCTTCCTGGCGCACCCCAAGGAAGCCTTCGTGGGGCAAAGCGCCTTCAAGGCCCGGCCCCAGCTCAACCCCACCCTCGGCTTCGAGGAGATCGACGCCATCATGAGGGATCTCATGCTCAAGGGCCAGAAGGGGACGGGATTCTACGTTTCGGGCTGGCACCGGCAGGTCGTCCGTCCGGTGAAGAAGCTCATCGGTTTCTGTCCAGTGCGGATCGACCCCGAACGCCCCGACCGGCTCTGGTCCGTGGCGGTGGCCGCCCCGGTGAGCGAAGTGCAGGGCCTCGTCGCTTCCCTCTTCTTGAGGCAGTTCGTCATGCAGGCGGCCATCGTTCTTGCCCTCCTGGCTGGCGCCATCTCCGTCATCCGCCGCGAGCGCTACTGGATGAAGATCAAGAAGCAGCGCGAGCGGGAGGTGAACCTGAGCTCTCGGCTTGCCTCCCTCGGCACCCTCGCCGCGGGAGTGGCCCACGAGATCAACAACCCCATTGCGATCATCCTCGGTTTCACGGACGTGCTGCTGGAGAACACCCCCCCGGACACGAAGGCCTTCGAGCAGCTGAGGATCATCGAGCGGCAGGGCCTCGCCTGCAAGAAGATCGTTGAGAACCTGGGGCGATTCGCGCGGATTCCCGAACGGCGCGACGAGACCACCGACGTGAACGAGGAGGTTCTCCGCACCGTGGCCATGGTTCAGAACACGCTGCTGACCGAGAAGATCGTGTGCCGCGTGGACCTTCATGATGGGCTGCCCGAGGCGAAGGGCGATCCGCAGGGGTTCCAGCAGGTGATTTTGAACCTCATCACCAATGCCCGCGGGGCAATGAAAGACGGCGGGACCCTTACGGTGCGCTCCCGCAGGGAGGATGACGCGGTGATGGTGTCCGTCAGCGACACGGGCCACGGCATCCGCCAGAAGGACCTGGGGCGGATATTCGATCCCTTCTTCACGACGAAGGCGCCCGGTGAGGGCACCGGGCTTGGCCTTTCCATCAGCCACGGTCTCGTTGAAGCCGCCGGGGGCACCATAACCGTTCAGAGCAACCACGAGGACGAGGCGGGAGGGGACGCTCCCGGCACGACCTTTACACTTAAGCTTCCCATCGCGCCGCGGACCTCGTCGGAATCATGATGAGGCAGGACCGGCCGCAAGGAGAAAGCCATGCCCGATAGGATCCTGATTCTGGACGACGAGTTGGACATGCTCGCGCTGCTCGAAACCATCATTACCACCAAGACGCCGCACGAGGTATGCGTCACCAACAACCCGCTGGAGCTCGAGGACCTCCTGGCCGCGCAGCCCGTGTCTCTGGTCCTCTCGGACCTGAAGATGCTGGGCCGGGACGGCCTGGAGATCATCGATCTGGTGCGTGGGGCCGACGAGACGATCCCCGTTGTCATCATCACGGCCTACGGGAGCCTCGAGGCCGCGCAGGAAGCCATACGGCGGGGCGCCTACGACTTCATCACAAAACCGTTCCGAAAGGAGCAGGTCCTCCTCACCATCGAGCGCGCCATCGAGTTCAGGAACATCACCCTCGAGAACATCCGGCTCAGGGCAAGCGGGACTGACGATCGCTCTCGATGAGGGGACGTGGGGGCCGCCGCGAGGGCGATTGGCGAAAAGGGACAGCCGCCATATAATGATGCAAAGGGGGACCTAGACATGGCTATCATCACCATTTCGAGGGGCTCGCTCGGCCTGGGCGTGGCGCTAGCCGAGTGCCTCGCCGACAAGCTCGGATATCCCTGCCTGGGGCGCGAGTTGGCCCGCGAGGTCGCCGAGAAATACGGCAT
>JAKAJA010000422.1 GCA_021814085.1 Acidobacteriota bacterium
GTCCAGGCGGTACGGCGCTCCTTCGCACCGCCTCCACCCTGGGCCTGGAGGCCATCCCCGGGGAGGCCATGCTCGTTCCTCAGGCCCGACTCCAGTTCAGGTTGTGGACGGGGCGACGAGCGCCTTGAAGGTCGGGTCCATGGGGCTTATGATAGAACCAATCTGACAGGACCCTCGGCCGCAGCGCACCGTGAAGGGCCACCCTGTCACTCACCGGGTTGCACCGCGGCATCGTGCGGCAACGCGCCAAAAAGGAGAGAGCATGGCATACGAAGCGAAGACTCACCTCAAACCCTCCGGCCTCAACGGCATTTCGGAGGAGCAGATCGCCCAGCACTGGAAGCTCTACGAAGGGTACGTCACCAACACCAACGGCCTCCTGGCCGAGCTCGATGCCCTGCGCAAGGACGGCAAGGGGGGCGCGGCCCTGTACGCCGACCGCCGTCGCCGGTTCGGCTTCGAGTTCAACGGGATGGTGCTCCACGAGTACTACTTCGGGAACCTGGCGGCGGGTTCGGCGCCGTCCGATTCTACGCCCCTCGGCAAGGCCCTCGCCGAGCAGTTCGGCTCCTTCGACGGGTGGAAAGAGGATTTCGCCAAGACGGGCGCCTCCCGCTCCATCGGTTGGGCCGTCCTCTACCTGGACCCGGCCACGGGGGTCCTGGCCAACCACTTCATCCAGCTTCACGAAGAGGGGAACGTGGCCGGATTCGTCCCGCTCCTCGTGATGGACGTGTGGGAGCACGCCTACATGGTGGACCACCCCGCCACGGGGCGGCCGGACTACATCAAGGCCTTCTTCGAGAACGTCAAGTGGGCCGCCGCCGAGACGCGCTTCGCGGAGGCCAAAGCGGGGAAGATTCCGGCCAGGTTCTGACGAGGGAGACCTTCGACGTATCGTGAGTAGGTGAGTTGGGACGCTGGTGGCTAGGAACGAAGAAGGGCGGGCAAGGCGCCCGCCCTTTTCTTTTTATCTTTGCCCCTGCCTATTGCCTACTGCCTCTTGCCTGCCGCCTACCCCTCTTCGCGCTCCGCGGCGCTCGCTTCCATGCGCCGGATCAGGAAACACCCCAAGGCCAGGAACACCGCCGTGTACACCAGGAGGAAAACCAGGGCGGTGATGCGGGACTCGGTGGAAGCGAGCATCTGCTGGATCACGCCCTGAGGTGCCGCGCTGTGCGGGAGGAGGGTGTGCACGTGGAACAGGAGGGTGAGCCGCTTGAGAAAGCCCGGGAGCCAGGCCACCAAGTTCTCCCAGCCGAACCCGATGAGGAGGCCCCAGAACAGGGGCTTTTTGAGGGCCAGGCCTAGGAAGGAGAAGAGGGCGCCGTAGGCGAGGACGGCGAGGGACACGGTGGCCAGGTCCCCAACGAGGGTCCCGGCCTCGCGGCTCAAGGCCCCCGCCCCGTCGATGGAGAGGGTCAGGCCGTAGGTCCCCAAGACGCTGATGCAGGCCCCTGCCACCAAGACCACGGTCATGGCCGCCACCTTGGCCAGGAAGACCTTCTCCCGCCGCACGGGGCGCCCGAAGAGGTAGGGCAGGGTGCCTCCCTCCACCTCGTCTGCTACGAGAGACGTGCCGAAAAACAGGGCAGCCAGGGGAACCAGGAAGCCGGTGATGTAGGCCAAGACGAGGATGCCGTACAGGCTCACCCCCCCCATGGGCACCTGCACGCCCTGCCACATGAGGATGCGCAGGAGGAGGGCCGCGCCCCACGGAACCAGGAGGAGGAGTCCAAAGAGCATGCCCTTGACGGACTTCGTCATCTGCCGGACCGTGAACCCGAAGATCGCCTTTGCCGCGCCGTCCATCTCAGGCCACCAGGTAAGAAAAGACCGCCGACAGGTTGTCGTCGAGGGGGTTGAGGATTTCCAGGCCCAACTCGCGCTCGGCCATGATGTCCCCCAGGCGGAGGCGGAAGTCGCCCATGTCCGTCACCTCCGCCGTGAGGGTCTTGCCCTCCGAGCCGAAGGAAACGGACTGGACGCAGGGCCAGCCAATGAGGTCCGAAGCCAGGGCCCGCGCGTCGGCGCAGCGCACGAAGACGTGCATGGGCCGGCTCGCGATGGCCTGCCGCACCTGGGGCACCTCCCCCGAGGCGAGGAGCTTGCCGTGGTGGAGGAGGAGGATGCGGCTGGTCATGGCCTCCACCTCGTGGAGCATGTGGGAGGAGACCAGGACGCACTTGCCCTGCTCGCCCCACCGGCGGATGGCGGCGATGGCCTGGGCCCGGCTGGGCGGGTCCATGCCGTTGAGGGGTTCGTCCAGGAGGAGGACGGGCGGGTCGTGCACCAGGGCCTGCGCCATCTTCACCTTCTGCCGCATGCCCTTGCTCATGGACCGGACGCGCTTGGAGGCCTCCTCGCCGAGGGCCACCTCGTCGCAGGCGGCCCTGGCCCGCTCCCTGGCCTTGGCGGGGGTGAGGCCCGAGAGCCGCCCCAGGTAGGCCACGAACTCGAGGCCCGAGACGTCCTCGTAGAAGTGGTCTGGGCTGGGGCAGTAGCCCAGGCACTTGAGGGCCTCGGGGTTGGCGAAGAGGGGCTTCCCGTCCAGGTCCACGGAACCAGAAGAGGGACGTAGGAGCCCCGCCATGAGGTTGAGGAGGGTGCTCTTCCCCGCACCGTTCACCCCGAGGAGCCCCGTGACCCCGGGCTCGATGGTGAGGGAGATGCGGTTCACCCCGACCACGAGCCCGTACCACTTGGAGACGTTCTCGACCCGGATCACTGGAGCACCCCCCGCCGCGAGAAGCGGGCCGCGAGGATCCCCACGCTGGCCGCGGACAGGCACAAAAAGAAGGTGATCACCAGGGCGGGGTGGAGGTTGGCCGATTCCATGGGGGGCGTGGAACCCAGGCAGAGGTGCGCCAAGGCCGTGAGCTGCCTCGACAGGGAGAAGAACCACACGGCGGGGACCTTGGTGATGACGTAGACCACGCCGCAGGCGATGTCCCCGAAGAAAACGAGGGCGATAAAGGCGAGCCCCACCACGCGAGGGGA
>JAKAJA010000423.1 GCA_021814085.1 Acidobacteriota bacterium
GACCTCCTTTTGGCAGAGGTCCCCCTCCAGAGTTCCTTATGGTTTACGGGTAGGCGGTCAGGCAGGTTTCGGAGAAGCGAGAAGAGGAGATCTCACCACGGAGAGCACGGAGCACACGGAGAAAAGATAGAGAAGCTCGTTCTTGATTTTCTCAAAAGAGATGTTCTTGTTCCTTCTCCGTGCTCTCCGTGTCCTCCGTGGTGAGTGCCCTATCCTTGCTCTTCCAGATCGAAGATGGTCCACAAAACTTCGACCCGGTAGAGGCGCGATCCTCCCGGGCTGCGGACTTCCACCTCATCGCCCTCGCGTCTGCCCATGAGGGAGCGCCCCACGGGCGAGAGGAGGGAGCAGGTGTCGCCGCCCCCGTCCACCTCTTCCGCGCTCACCAGACGGAACCGGCGCGGGCACCCCGTTTCCAGGTCCACAAGATCCAGGATGCTGCCGTAGCCGGCGCGCTCTCTGGGGATGGACTTCGCATCGAGCTTTTCCAGCGATTCCACCCGGTGGCGCAGGTCCCGGAGGCGCCCCTGGACGTAATGGGCGCGCCCCGCCACGAGGTACATGTCGGCGTTCTCTCGCACGGGCCCGATGGCCTGGGCGCTCTGCATCTGCGCCGGGATCTCCTCCCGCGCCTCCCGCTCCAGGGCCGCGATCTCAGCCCTCAGCGCTTCGATTTTCTCAACGATCTGCCGTGGCATTTCCATCACAAGCAAGCCTCAGAAAACATGAAGAAAAGACATCCACCGCAAAGACGCAAAGAACGCAAAGGGATACAATTCAAGGGAACTGGCTTTTTCACTTTTACCAAGATTCCTTAGCGCCCTTCGCGCCTTGGCGGTTCAATGTTCTCTTCTTTTGCTACCAGGAACTCTTCAGCTCACCGACTTCGGCCTGGACGGCGTCGAGGACGGCGCAGGCCTTGACGGCCTCGGCCATGGCGTTGTGGTCCTTGAAGAGGGGCCGGTCCACGTCGAGGTGCTCCACGACCTTGCGGACGGCGGCCTTGGCTGCGCGGGTGCCGACCCCCGGCGTGAAGTCCCGGAAGTCCAGGGCCTGGGCCGCGGCGATGAACTCGATGCCCAGGATGCCGAAGGCGTTCTCCAGGATCTGCTGGGCCTTGAGTGCGCCGTTCATGCCCATGGAGACGAAGTCCTCCTGGTCCGCGGCGGCGGGGATGGACTGCACGCAGCTCGGGGCGCTCAGGATGCGCTGCTCCACCACGAGCATGTCGGAGGTGTACTGGCTGAGCATGTGGCCGCTGAACATCCCCGCGCCCTTCGTAAGGAAGGCCGGGAGGCCCACGCTGCACGCGGGGTTCAGGAGGCGGTTGAGGCGGCGCTCGCAAAGGACGCAGATCATGGTGACCCCCATGGCCGCCATGTCCACGGGCATGGAGATGGGGGTGCCCTGGAAATTGGCCCCCGTGTAGACCTTGTCCTCGTCGGGGACGAAGATGGGGTTGTCCGCCACGCCGTTGAGCTCCGTCTCGATCTGCTTTCTCACCCATGCGAGGGCGTCCCGCAGGGACCCGATGACCTGGGGCGTGGAGCGCATGGAGTAGGCGTCCTGCACCTTGACCTTGACCTTCCCCGTAACCAGGTCGGAGCCCTTCATGATCTGGCGCAGGTTGGCGGCACACGTGACCGCGCCCTTGAAGCCGCGCAATTCGTGGAGCTTGGCCTCGTAGGGCCGCATGTTGGCCAGGAGGGCCTCCAGGCTCATGGCCGCGGCGATCTCCGCCTGGGCCGTCCACCGCTCGGCGTCGTAGAGGAAGAGGGCGTCCATGGCGGTGAGGAGGTTGCTGCCGTTGATGGCGGCCAGACCATCTCTCGCTTTCAGGCCGGGGATGGGGATTCCGGCCTTCTCCATGGCGTCCCTCGTGGCCATGCGCCGGCCCTGGTAGAAGGCCTCCCCCTCGCCCATGAGAGAGAGGGCGCACTGGCTCATGGGAGCCAGGTCGCCGCACGCCCCCACGCTCCCCTTCTCGCACACCACGGGGGTCACCCCGGCGTTGAGCATGGCGATGTAGGTCTGGGTGATCTCGGGGCGACAGCCGGAGTTGCCGTGGGCGTGCACGTTGCAACGGCTGAGCATGGCGGCCCGCACGTGCTCCACGGGGGCGGGCTTCCCGATGCCCGCGGCGTGGTTGTAGATGAGGTACTTCTGGAACTGCATGACCTGCTCGTCCGTGAGGACGACGGAGGCCAGCTCGCCGATGCCCGTGTTGACGCCGTACATGATCTCGCCGGCGACGATCTTCCTCTCGAGCATGGCCCGGCAGGTCTTGATGCGCTCGATGGCCTCGGGCGCCAGCTCCACCTTCTCACCGTGGCGCGCCACCGATACCATCCGTTCTATGGTGAGGTGTTCCCCGTCGATCTGAACCGTCATGGTGTCCCCCTTATGCAGGCTGCTGAAAAACTCCCGTAGGTCGCGAGTTTCTCAGCCGCCTGCTAACTGCGGAAAAACACAGAGGGGAGGCTACCACTTCGCCCTTGGACGGTCAAAGCGACGGGGATCTCATTTCGGGATGTTCAGGCCAGGCTTCCTCCAATCCACGAGGTAGCGGCTGAAGGTCTCGGGAACCGCCGGATCGGTCTTGTCCACGGCCATCGTCTTGAACGTGTTCTCCACCGACTTGGACCAGAGTCCGCCCGGGAGGGTGAGGACGCCGAAGGCGAAGACGCACTTGGCCGCCTCGGACACGGTGATGGCCCCACCGAAGGCGCCCGCGGCGTAGGCGAGGAAGGTCGCGCCCCACAGGAGCAGGTAGCCCCATGCAAAGGCCTTATTGCCATTGATGGCCGCCCGGACGACCGTCAGGTCCTGCCACGTCCTGACCTGGCCGGCCAGGTCGCGCATGGCGGACTTGAGAGCCATATTCGCGGCGAAGCCGATGACGTAGGCCAGAAGGATTGGCACCCCCGCGTACAGGAAAAGCTTGGATCCCTCGTCCATGGTTCCCCCCTTCTCCTCCTTAGCCTCTAGT
>JAKAJA010000424.1 GCA_021814085.1 Acidobacteriota bacterium
CATGTGTCGTCGAGGGCTTCGATGGGTGTCACCTTGCCCTCCGTGAGGCGATAGTCCACCGCGATGGCCACCATGCCCAGCGCGGCAAAGCGCCGTGCCGACGCGAAGGTCCATTCGGCGCTTCCTACATGCCACCCTCCACCATGAAAGAGCAGGATGGCAGAGGCCGGCTTGCGCGCCGGGGTTCCCGTCGGCATGAAAACGAAGGCGTTGAGCTTCTGCCCATCGACCTCGCGATAGACATACGTCTTGGGCTGCTGCACGGCCTCGTCCGATGCGGCCAGGGAAAGGGCCGTCATGCATCCCGCCAGTGCCAAGATCAGGAACGCGATGGGTCGTAGTTTCATGAAGTCCCCCCTATTTGCAACACGCCAAGTGAAGTCCGGACGGGCTCGCGCCTGGCTGGCCGCTCCTCCGAACCGGTTGCATCGAGCTTCTGGTCACTTTCGCTGTTTGAGACCCTTTTCCTGGATGGCCTTCGCCTTCAGTCTCTCGATGATCCCGGCGCTCACCCAGTAAACATCCTCATCGTAAGCATAGCCGGGGATATTTGTATCCCTCGTGAAGAACAGAACCTTGCCATCCGGAGATACGGCCGGGAACCGCTCCATTTCTTTCGTGTTGATCGGTGCGCCCATACCAACCGGGTCAGTCCAGCTCCCGTCGGGCTGCCGGAAGCACACAAACAGATCGCCCTGGTCCGACGCCGGAAGTCCGCGGGTGGAGCAGAAGATCAGGTAACTCTCGTCGGGCGCGATAAAGGGCGTCCAGTTGCGCGCGCCATCCGGAGTGTTGATGCTCTGGGGCAGCAATTCCGGTTTCGCGTACTCCCCGTTGATCAATACCGACCGGTAAATCCCCATATTCATGAACCGCCGCTCACGGTAGCCCATAAAATAGAGTGTGCCGTTGCTGGCGATGGAGGGAAAGTAGGCAAACCGTACCTCGGGGAAACGGGTGACGAGGCCGACGCCCGTCGGCTTGCTCCAGCCTTTCCCCTGTTTCTCTACAAATGTGACGTCATCTCCTTCTTTCTTGCTGGCGAAATACAGCCGCTTCCCGTCGGAGGAATAGATAGGCGCGCCATCGAAGGGCGATGTTTCAGGCGCCGTCCATTGGCCTCCGATGCGCCGCATGGTCTTGTGGAAGTCGAGCCACTTGCCCTCGTTCTCCTGCCGGATCGACCACCAGAACACTTCGTTGCCGTCGGGAGAAAACTTCGGAGCCCCGTGCTCTTTATCCTTTGTCGAGATGATGTCTCGGGCAAACACCGATGGAGTCTCTCCCGGCAGGGGCTGGCCGAGATAGTCTCCTTTCAGATCCGCAAACTTTTGCGCCGGCTGTGCTTGTCTTCCTGCTAGACCAAACCCCAACAGGAGCATCGCGCTGAATACTAAGCCCTTTGCTTTCATGATGTCCCCTCGTGCCTTCTTCTGCCGGACGCCCCAAGTGGGGAGGAACCCCGCGGCGTCCTTGACCCGGCGTCGCACGGGCAGGAGCCCTTCCGGCTCGGCGCGGAGCGCAAGCTCGCCACCTTCGGCCTCACCGAACAGCCCTTCCCCTTCTGGCGCAACGCGCGCGCCGCCTTCTCCGCGAGGGATGGCCCGGGCCGCTGTCGGCTCCATGCTGACACCGAGAGCGGAGAGTCGAGTCGCTCTCGCGCCGTTCCCCACCCCGTCTCACTTCGCCGCCGCGCCGCCCTTGAGCTTCTCAAGCGCATCGAGCCCGCTCTTGCTGTCCGGCTTGAGGGAGACGGACTTCTCGTACATCTTCCGGGCAGCGGCGGAATCGCCCGCCTTCAGAAGGGCCTCGCCGAGGCTGTCGTAGGCGTTCCAGGAGTCCGGGAAAAGGTCTACATACAGCTTGAACATGCGGACGGACTGGGGGACCTTATCCTCCTGGAGAAGCCGGTAGCCGTAGGCGTTCATCTGGTCCTCGAGGAAGTAGTACTTCACGGGCTGGACGCCGCGGGTCGCGAGGACCTGCCGGATCGAATCCTCCGAGGCGCCCTCGTCGATGAGGGTGTAGAGGCGGTCCGCCCCTGACGCCTGCCCCGTCACGACGCCCCACATTTCCAAGATGGTCAGGTAGTTGTATCCAACGGTGCAGCCCGGGCTTTTGGCGAGCGCGGGGAACCGCGTGTCGAGCCGGTACTCCCGCTGGAGGGTATCGAGCGGCTTTCCCTCCCTGACGCCCTTGTTCACGCCATCCCATAGGGCGCCGACGTAGTTGACCCTGTCCTCGAAGCCCTTCATCGTCAGCTCGCCGTTCCAATGGCCGGTGACCAGCTGCTTGATCTGGGCCTTCTTCGCCACGAGGAGATTCCAGTTTTCAAGCAGCATGGGGAAGTCATGGCGGACGCCCTTGCGGGCGACGAAAGATTCCAGGCATCCGGGAGTATCGGTGAGCCAGATGTCGGCCATGGTGTCGCCCGTCATGAGCAGGCCGTGCTCTGGCACGAATACGGCGATGTCGCTCGCCGTGTGCATGCCGCCGGTGAAGTAGAGCTCGAAGTCAGTATTGCCGATCTTCATCGTCATGCGGTCCGAGAAGGTCGTCGTGGGCGGCGCGACTTTGGCGTTCGTCTGGAGGGCCTCGAAGTTGAGGCGGTTGAAGGTCTGCTCCTCCTGGAGCTTCTTGGCCGCCGGGGAGCCGGCCGGCTCCTTCGCGATGCTCTCCTTCACCTCGGGTTCGCGGGCGGTGTACCAGTCCATGACCCGTTGACGGTCCTTAATCGTCCTCGCCATGCCCGCCGGGGCGAGCTCCTGCGCGACGATCGCGCAGTCGGCGTAGACCGCGTTGCCCCCCGTGTGGTCTCCGTGCTCGTGGGTGTTGATGAGGACCTTGAAGTCGCTGCGCCCCAGCTCGCGGGCGATGACCTTACGGAGCTCTGCGTCCACCTTGGGGATGCCCACCGTGTCCACCACCACGATGCCCTTCTCGGTCGCGATGGCCACGGTGGCCGTCGAGGAAAAATA
>JAKAJA010000425.1 GCA_021814085.1 Acidobacteriota bacterium
CTTCGGCAAGGAGGACCCCATCGGCAAGGTCTTCATCGCCCAGGGCTCGCCCTTCGTGGTCGTGGGCGTCCTCATGCCCAAAGATCAGGACAGCAGCTACAGCGGCCGAGACAAGGACAAGATGTTTATCCCCGCCACTACGCTGAAGGCCATCACGGGACAGAAGTACGTGGACCTCTTCATCTACAAAGCCAAGACCCCGGAGGGCAACAAGGCCCTTACGGCGGAGGTGAACCGGGTCCTGGGCCGCCGCCTCCACTACGACCCCAAGGACACGGAGGCCGTGAAAATCTGGGACACCACGGAGATGTTCACCTTCATGAACGCCTTCATGCTGGGGTTCCAGCTCTTCCTGGGCATCGTGGGGTGCCTGACCCTCGTGGTGGGCGGCATCGGGGTCTCCAACATCATGAACGTGGTGGTGGAGGAGCGCACCCGCGAGATCGGCATCAAGATGGCCCTGGGGGCCAAAGGGGGCGCCATCCTCAAGCAGTTCCTCATGGAGACCATGGTTCTCACCGGTACCGGCGGGGCCCTGGGGCTCCTCATCTCCTTCGGGATCTGCACCGCCTTTCCCAAGAGTGCGGTGGAATACGTGGGCCTGCCCGTGGTCTCCCCCTCCGTCGCCGCGCTGACAGCCACCGCTCTCGGCCTTGTCGGGCTGCTGGCAGGGTACTTCCCCGCAAGGGACGCCAGCAGGCTCGATCCCGTCGTCGCGATGAAGCTATGAAGCCGGTAGCGGGGAGCAGGGAGCAGGGAGCGGAGAAAGCGATGAGAAGGAATTTCCTTTCGGCTCCCTGCTCCCCTTCTACCTGCTCCCGGGGGTTATTCCCATGCGCATGAAGCTCATCTTTCAGCTCTTCGTGCGCGCCTCCCAGCTCCAGAAGAAGCGCGCCGTCCTGACGGTGGCCGCCATCGCGTGGGGCACGGTGGCGATCCTTCTCCTCCTGTCCTTCGGGGAGGGGCTGAAGAACCAGATGATGAAAGGCCGCCGCGGCATGGGCGAGAACCTCGCCATCATCTGGCCAGGGGAAACATCCAAGGCGTGGAAGGGACTCCCCGCGGGGCGCCCCATCCGCCCCATCGCCGACGACGTGGAATATCTGCGCAACAGGCTCCCCGACCTGGAGGCGGTCCTCGGGGAGTGCCACAACTGGGGCGCTGTCATGACCAATGGCAGGAACACCATCACGGGGCACATCATCGGGACCAACTGGATCTACGGCGAGATCAGGAACCACGTCCCGCAGGCCGGCGGACGCTTTTTCAACCCCCTGGACGAGCAGGAGAAGAAACGCGTCATCTTCCTCGGCGACAAGCTCTGCGAGAAGCTCTACGGCAAGGAAAACCCCGTGGGCAAGACCCTCCTCGTGGACGGCGCCCCCTACCTCGTCATCGGCGTCATGAAGCCCAAGATCCAGATGGGCAATTACGCGGGGATGGAGAACGACCACGCCGTCATACCCATCACGACCTACGTGGGCCAGTACAGCCGGCAGCGGCTCAACAACCTCGTCCTAAAGGTTAAGGCACCGGAGGAGATGCCCCGGGCCCTCAAGGAGTTCAAGGAAGCCATGGGGGCCAAGTACCGTTTCGACCCCGAGGACACGAAGATCTTCGGCATCTGGGACACGGTGAACAGCTCCAAGATCATGGGCAACGTCATGATCGGCCTCCAGCTCTTCCTGGGCATCATCGGTGCCCTGACCCTCCTCATCGGCGGCATCGGCGTGGCCAACATCATGTACGCCGTAGTGAAAGAGAAGACCCGCGAGATCGGCATACAGATGGCCATGGGGGCGAGGTCCTCATGGATCACGGGGCCCTTCGTGCTCCAGGGGCTGCTCTACACCCTGCTGGGTGGCGTCCTGGGCCTGGTCATCGCGGTAGTCATCGTGACCCTCCTCTCGCTGGTGCCCACGGAGGGCAACCAGGCCCTCGAATTCATGGGCAAGCCCACCCTGTCCTGGCAGATCGGCGTGGGCACGGCCGCGATCCTGGGCTTCATCGGCGTTCTGGCCGGGTATTTTCCCGCCCGCCGGGCCGCCTCCATCGATCCCGCGGAGACGCTGCGGTATGAATAGACAGGAAGCGACGGCTTCTCTGCGGCCGCCTCCATCGATCCCGCGGAGACGCTGCGGTATGAATAGGGAAGTGGCATAACGAAAGGGGCGGGGTTTTCGGCTGTGACACGGGGCGGGTCTTGCTACCCGCCCTGGGTGTGTGTGTGAAGAGGCGCAACAGGCTATGCACGGGCGGCCGGGGTAGACGGAGAACGGCGTCGTGCGTCGTATACTGATAAGGCCCGGGGGAAACCCATTGGCGGGCCGTGGGGGAATGGCGTGAATCGGATTGGTAAAATTTCAATCGTCGTGGCGGCCGTGGTCGCCGTGTCCGCCGGGATTGCCGCCGTCGTGGCGAGCCGGAACACGGGCGACGGTGGGGTTAAGACCGTCGAAGTATCCCAGGGCTCCATCACGGACAAGGCCCAGGCCGTCGGGGACATCGAGCCCCGCCAGAAGTTCTCCGTGAAGTCCAAGATCCCGGGCATCGTGAAGAACTGCTTCGTCGAGGTGGGCGACATCGTGAAGACGGGCGACCCCCTCTTTGAGATCGGGCCTGACCCGACCCCCTCCGAGCGGACGGGCGTGGACCGAGCCACGGACCGAGCCCAGGCCTCCTACAACCGGTCCAAGGCCAAGTACGAGAGGTACAAAGGGCTCATGGGGAGCGGCGTCATTTCCAAGCAGGACTACGAGGACGCCAAGGAGACCTACGAGCTGAGCAAGGTCACCCTCGCGGAGGCGCAGGAGAACAGGGACATCGCCCTCAAGGGCCGCATCGACACGGGGAGCGCCAAGGTCGAGTCGGTCATCCGGGCCCCCGCCAACGGCACCGTTCTCACGCGGGCCGTCAACCCGGGCGACCCCATCGTGCCCCTCACCTCCTTCCAGCCGGGCACCGAGCTGGCG
>JAKAJA010000426.1 GCA_021814085.1 Acidobacteriota bacterium
CCCTCCTGGAACACGCTCTCGGAGAACACGTCCGCGGGGATGGTGAAGTGCTGCCACATGCCGGGCATGTCCATGAAGCGCAGGTCGATGGCGCGTATGCCGCGATCCCTGATCTCCTTCATTACCCCCTTGGCGTCCATTATCGCGGCCTCCTTATAAACGTGACATGTTAGTGGATTCACCGGCCCTCGTCAATGGAATCGGCGCGGCAGTAGGTTCCGTTCTCCCCGCGTGAAACCCTCACTGGGGTTAGGTTTGTTGCAGGCGATCTAGGAGAGGACCGGGGCATCGAGTGGCGTGTCGGGCCGCGCCACGGTACAATCCGCCTGTCCTTTCCAGGACTGGGGCCAAGGCTGGGGCCAAGGCTGGGGCCAGGGCAGGGGACGGGGCAGGGGACGGGACAGGAGCTATGGTTCACGAGCCGGAACTCACCCCCGCCATGCGCCAGTGGCGGCGCGTCAAAGACGAACATCCGGACAAGATCGTCCTCTTCCGCATGGGGGACTTCTACGAGATGTTTGGGGCAGACGCGCGCGAGGCTTCCGATCTACTGGAGATCGCCCTCACCTCCAGGGACAAGGGAAAGCCCGATCCCATGCCCATGTGCGGCATCCCCTTCCACGCCCTGGACCTCTACCTGGGACGGCTCATCCGCGCGGGACGGAAGGTCGTCCTCTGCGACCAGATGGAGAGCGCGGCCGCGGCCAAGGGGCTCGTCCGCCGGGAGGTGACACGCGTGGTGACGCCGGGGACGGTCCTGGAGGAGGGTGTCGTGGACGCCTCCGAGCGGGTCCTCCTCGCCGCGTGGAACCCCGGGCCCTCATCGGTAGGCCTCGTTTGGGCCGACCTCTCCTCCGGTGAACTGGTGGTCTGGCAGTCGGGACGCGAGGAGGCGGAGGACCGGCTCAAGGCCGTGGCACCGGCGGAGGTCCTCTTTCCTGAGGGTGGAGAGGGAGGACCTCCAGAGGGAGCACACCTGCTGTCGCCCCTACCCCCTAAGGCCTTTCATCCTCCCGACCTCATGGACCAGCTGGCGCGGCGCTTCGGCCTCCCCGCCGGCCTTCCGGGTCTCCCCTCCGGTCCCGAGCCCCTGGGCGCCCTCCATGCCCTCCTGGACTATGTGCGCGGCCGGGGCGGCCAGACCCTTAAACGGCCGCGGTTCGAGAGCCCGGGCACCTTCGTGGCCATGGACGAGGCCACGCGGCGCAACCTGGAGCTGGTGCGGAACATCGAGACGGGCGCCGCCGCCGGGAGCCTCATGAAATGCCTCGACGCCACGTGCACGCCCATGGGGGTTCGACTCCTGAGGGAGTGGGTCCTCTCGCCCTCGGCCGTCCTCTCCGAGATCCACGCCCGCCAGGACTCGGTGGCCGCCTGGGTGGAGGGTCCCGAGGCCCTGGCCAACCTCCGCGCACTCCTCAAGGGCTTTCCCGATCTGGGCCGGCTGGTGGCGAGGTTTGGGGCGAAGATCGCCGTGCCCCGGGACGCGGGGGCTCTGCGCACGGCTCTCGCGAGGCTCCCCGACATCCTGGCCGTGGCGCGCTCCCGGGGAGAGGAACTCCCGGCCCTCGGCGCGGCCACTCCCGCGGTCCGGGAGTGGTCGGCACGGCTGGAGAGGGAACTCGAGGAGCAGCTGCCTCCCCACGCCCGCGAGGGGCACATCTTCGCCAGGGGGTTCCACTCAGAACTCGACGAACTGCGCGACCTGGCGGAGAACGCCAAGGGAGCCATCCTCGAGGTGGAGCGGAGAGAGCGGGAGCGCACCGGGATCGGGTCCCTGAAGGTCCGCTACAACAAGAACTTCGGGTACTTTCTGGAGATCAGCAAGGCCAACATCGCCAAGGTGCCCGAGGACTACGAACGCCGCCAGACCCTGGTGGGCGCCGAGCGGTACGTCACCCAGGAGCTGCGCGACCTCGAGCACCGCATCCTCTCGTCCCAATCGCGGCGTGAGGAGTTGGAGGCCGAGCTGTGGGAGGCCCTAATCGCGGACCTGCTCCCCTTCCTCCCCGCCTTGAGGGACGCATCTGGAGACCTGGCCCGCCTGGACGTCCTGGCAGGCTTCGCCGCGCTCGCCCGTTCCCGCGGCTACGTGCGCCCGACCGTCGTGCCTGAGCCGGTCCTCGAAGTCCAGGAGGGACGCCACCCCGTCCTTGAGCTGGATGACCGCCACCGCCCCTTCGTGCCCAACCCCGCTCAGGTGGATACCGCGGACAACCAGATCCTCCTCATCACGGGGCCCAACATGGGAGGCAAGTCCACCTATCTGCGACAGGTGGCCCTCCTCGCCGTCACGGCCCACCTCGGGGCCTGGGTCCCCGCGAAGGCGGCCAGGGTGGGGCTCGTGGACCGCCTGTTCTGCCGCGTGGGCGCCAGCGACAGCCTCCTGAGGGGCCTCTCGACCTTCATGGTGGAGATGACGGAAACGGCGGCCATCCTCCATACCGCAACCTCCCGCTCCCTGGTCATCCTCGACGAGGTGGGACGGGGGACCAGCACCTACGACGGCATGTCCATCGCCTGGGCCGTCGTCGAAGCCCTGCGGGGGCCAGACGGCGTGGGATGCAGAACCCTCTTCGCCACGCACTACCACGAACTCACGGAGCTCGGGCGAACCCTTCCCGGGGTTAAGAATCTCACCATGACCGTGCGGGAGTACGCTGGCAAGGTCCACTTTCTGAGAACCGTGGAGGAAGGCGCCGCGGACAAGTCCTACGGCATCCACGTGGCGGAACTGGCGGGCATTCCACCCGAAGTGGTAAACAGGGCCAAGGAGATCCTCCAGGACCTGGAGGCGCGCCGGGCAGGGTTGGCCATGGCCCAGCTTCCCGCCGTGGCGGCGTCGTCGCGCCAGGGCACTCTATTCGCGATCGAGGAACGGGACGCGGAAAGGGAAGTCGTGGAGGCCATAAGAAAGGCCACCCCGGAGAGGCGCACCTCCCTCGAAGGCC
>JAKAJA010000427.1 GCA_021814085.1 Acidobacteriota bacterium
GCTGCCATGTTGATGCAAAGATAGCAGAAGTTGTAAAACTTGTGTGCTTTAGACACCATGCGAACGCTATTAATCTATCTAGACTTCGATTGATTAGAGAATCTGAATACCAGTTTGCTGCTTCATATACGGGGGATTTTGGACGGAGCCATCTCAGGGACGAGCGGCTCCCCGCTCCCGACCCACTGAGGCTGAAAAGAACGGCTCTCGTAATGTTCACCAAGAATGATCCTATGCGCCGTTGGGTTAACGGGAGTCTTGGCGTTGTGGAGTCCGTTAATAATGATGGAGTGTTTGTACGGCTAACGGACTCGGACAAAATATGCCAAGTCTTCCGAGAAACCTGGGAGAAGGCAATCCTAGTACAAGATAAGAAGACTGGAGTTTACAGGAGGGAGATCACGGGTACCTTTACGCAATTCCCATTAATGCTTGCTTGGGCAATCACGATTCACAAGGCTCAAGGAAAAACCCTATCTCGCGTGGCTTTAGATTATGAAGAAGGAGGAGCATTCGCTCCAGGCCAAACATATGTTGCGCTGAGTCGTACCCGCAATTTGGGCGATATCTACTTGAAGCGACCTATCACTCTTGCCGATGTTCGAGCGGACCAGAAAGTAGTCAGCTTCTACTTGCAGGTTTCATCAATGAAGTCCCCCAGCTATGCAGACCTCAGGTTTCGCCGATCATCTGAACGAAGCGATGGCTAGCACGACTTGCAGTGTGCATGGGGCCACAATTTGGCACCACCTTCCCTTAAGCGTGGCGAACCCGTGAGCGTTAGAGCGGTCTTGTCCTAACCTCCTCAGCCCTTGGCGTCCTTGGCGCCCTTTGCGGTTCAATGTTTCCTCTGTTGACCTTCCTCCGTGTTCTCCGTGTCTCCGTGGTGAATATTCTCTTTAGACCCCACGGATGGCGTCGTCTTCCTCGAGGGCGGCGGTGGCTTCGAGCCATTCCTCTTCGGCGCGGCCGAGCTCTTTCTTGAGCTTTTCGAAGCGTTCGTGGAGGGCGCGCCAGTCCTCCTGGAAGACGGCGTCGGGGTCGGAGAACCGCTTCTCCAGCTTTTCCTTCTCGGCGGAGAGACGGGCCACGAGAGCGTCCGCATCCACTTTCCGTTTCTCGGCGCGGAAGCGCTCGTTCTTGCTCAGGCCTTTGCGCGAAGTCGGTGGCGCGGGTGCGGGCTCCTGCTTCTTTATGGGGGAGGCCTTTCGGCCCTCGATACGCACGGGTTCTGGGGCTTGATTGAGGAGGTCGGGATCATAGTGGGCCGCGGTGCGCACGGTGCCGCCCGCGACAGCCCACGTCCGGTCCACGATGGCCTCGAGGAACTCTTCGTCGTGGCTCACGAGGATGAGGGTCCCCTTGAAGGCCTGGAGCGATTCGCGCAGCATGGCCACCCCGTTCACGTCCAGGTGGTTGGTGGGCTCGTCCAGGAGGAGGACGTTGGCGTGAGCCAGGAGGACGGCCAAGAGGTGCAGTCTTGCCTTCTCTCCCCCCGAGAGGCTCGCGACCCCCTGTTCGGCCCTCGTGCCCCCGAAGCCGAAGGCCCCCAGGTGGCCCATGATCTGCTCGCGATTGGGGGTCTTGAGGAGGTTCCCCACGGTGTTGAAGAGGGAGTCGCCGTGGGGGAGCCTGCGCTGGTGCTGGTCGTAGTGGGCCATCACCACGTTGGTGCCCCACCGGATCTCCCCAGCGACCGGGCTCACCTCGCCCACGAGGGCGCGCAGGAGGGTCGTCTTGCCCGACCCGTTCGCGCCAATGAGGGCCACCTTCTGCCCACGCTTGAGGTCCAGCTTGGGCACGGAGAGCTCGTTGGGGCCCATGGCCAGCCGGAGGTCCCTGACGGTGATGACGTCCTCTCCCGTCATGGCCTCGAAGGTGAGGCGCAGCTTGAATCCGTCGGGGCCCCGCAGGGGTGCCTCGACGCGCTCCAGGCGCGAAAGCACTTTCTCTCGGCCACGGGCCTGCTTCGTGCGCTGGCCCGCCTTGTACCGCCGGATGAACTCCTCCGTCCGGGCGATGAAGGCCTGCTGCTGCTCGTAGGCGCGCTCCCTGGTCTTCTGCATCTCCGCGAACTGGACCTGGAAGGAGGCGAAGTCGCCCCGGAAGGTATAGAGCTTGCCATCTAGGAGGAAGGCCACGTGGTCCACGGCGCCTTCCAGGATCTCGGGGTCGTGCGTCACCACCACGAAGGCGCGGGGGCTGTCCTTGAGAAACTCGCCGAGCCAGCCTCGCTGCGTGTCGTCGAGGTGGTTGCCGGGCTCGTCCAGGAGGAGGAGGTCCGCGGGGTCCAGGAGGGCCCGGCCCAGCTTGATGCGCATCTGTTCCCCGCCGGAGAAGGAGTTGCAC
Organism: Acidobacteriota bacterium; assembly: GCA_021814085.1. GTDB lineage: Bacteria > Acidobacteriota > UBA4820 > UBA4820 > DSQY01 > JAKAJA01. The sequence goes on from JAKAJA010000427.1 coordinate 2,350, forward strand.
GGGCGGTCGCAGTCCTCCATGGCGAACCCCAGGCCCAGGAAGCAGCGCTCCAGATCCACCTCGTAGGTGTACCCGCCGTGGTGGAGCAACCAATCCTGGATCTCCGCCGCCGCGTTGAGGGTGGCCTGCGTGGCGTCCCCCTCGGCCATGTCCTTGTGGAGGCGCTCGAGGGCGGCCTCCTTCTTGAGCACGTCGTCGAAGGCCTTGAGGAGGTAGGCCCGGGCGCTGATGTGGAGGCCGGCCAGGTCCTCTTGGGGAACGGTGGCGACTCTCAGGGCCCGCGCCCGCCGCAGCTCCCCGCCGTCGTGCTCCTCCCGGCCCGCCAGGAGCCGCAGGAGGGTGGTCTTGCCCGAGCCGTTGGGGCCCACGAGAGCCCAGCGCTCCCCGGCGTGGATCTGCCAGTCCACGCCCCGCAGGACCTCCCGCTCCCCGTAACGCTTCGTGACACCGACCAGCGCAGCCCTCATCAAACTCTCTCCGGACGGGCATTGTAGCACAGGCGGGGACATGTCGAATGTGGAATGTGAAATGGCGAATGTTAAGGGACTGGCCGCATTCGGGTCTGCACCTCTCTCTTCCTACATTTGACATTCGCCATT
>JAKAJA010000016.1 GCA_021814085.1 Acidobacteriota bacterium
GCCCAACTCCTCGAAATGAGTGATAACTAAGGATTATCCATGCCGTTGCCTAGTAGCGCAATGCCGAGCGTCGCAGATTTGTATGAACTCATTTACTACCCAGGCGGGTCGAATGCCGATCCAGAATTGCCCGCATGGCTGCACCAACTTCTCAGCAAGCGCACTCCCGGCGCGGACCTTCTTGATGTCGCCTGCGGCACAGGTCATCCAACGCTGCTTTTGGGAGATGTGTACAACCTCACCCTCGCCGATAAAGATCGCTCCATGATCCAGAGGGCTCGGCGTAACGCCCGTCTCTCTGGTGTCGCTGTCTGTCGATTTCTTCATGCCCGCTGGGAGGAACTCTCCTCAGCATCCCTCGGGAAGTTCGATGTTATCATTTGTGCAGGCAATGCCCTGGCACAATGCTCAGACGCGGCAGCTATCGAGGCGTCGCTGAGGACATGGGCGAGCCTTCTCCGGCCTGAAGGTCTTTTATATGTCGATGTTCGCGAGTTCCCGACGGGCAGATTTCGCCGAAATGAGTTGCTTGAGCTATATGGCCCGGTTCATTGGCAACGGCATGCATATCTAGTTATAGCGCGCGAGCGACGGCTCGGTAACCGTCTCTATCGTACTAAAGTTCTGCACCCTATTAGCGGGCGCGGTGTCGGTGCCGCGACCGCCATCTATCGCACGGACTACTTCATGCCGACGAAGACGGTCCTTCTACGTTCTCTCGAAACTTGCGGGTATAAGGATGTCCAAGAAGTGAGGCGCCCAGGAAAGTGGGTTTTTAACGCCTATACTGCCGTAAGGCGCAATGATGGACTGTCGCCGTGAGAATTGCCTTTGTTTATGACATCCGCGAGAATGTTCTCGGAGTAACGAATTCTGACACTCTTCGAGAGCTCACCACGGAGTTCTTCACGCCAAACGAAGCTAACGCTATCATCCGCGAGCTCAAGGCTCTGGGTCATGAAATAGTGGTGCTTGATGGGCTCCAGGGGTTCAGACAGACTCTCTCTTCGAGGGCGTTTGACTTTGATCTCGTCTTCAACGAAGCGAAGGGACTATATGGTCCTGAGCGCAAGCTGTACCTCCCGGCTCTGTGTGATGTGCACGAGATAAAATATGTAGGGTCTACGGGGTATGTGGTCAGCTTGGCCCGGAACAAGTGGCACAGTCGGGCGGTTGCCGCCCAGGCGGGTGTTGCTGTTGCCCCCGGAATGTTCGTGAACTCGCTCACGGAACTTGATCGCCATTGGAGCAACTACCCGGCCTTCGTGAAGCCGAATTTCGAGAGTGCGAGTATCGGCATCTCAAAGAATTCGCTAGTTCGCTCCCTCGAAGAACTCGAGAAACAAACCGCCCAATTGCTTCAGCGCTTCCCGGAGGGCATTCTTGTGGAGGCCTTCGTTACAGGCCGTGAAATGCAAGTCTCGCTCCTTGGAAACCGTTCGCCTCGCGCACTTCCGCCGGCAGAAGTTACAATCATTGGGAATTCCTGCATGGGCGATCGCTTCATCACTAACGAGGCATGGGGGCGCGAATCCGTTGAGTTCCATCCCTGCTCAGATGATGGTTTGCGGGTCCGTCTCAAGGAGGCTGCAATCAAAATCTATCGGGCTTGTGGGCTGCGTCACTATGGCCGAGTGGACTTCAGGGTACCGGAAGACGGCCAACCTGTCTTCATCGAGGTGGCGACACACCCACATATCACCCCTGGTTCCTCGATGGTGGCCTCAGCTTCTTGGGCGGGCATGACACATGGCAACCTCCTGGACACATTGCTTTGTGAAGCCTTAGCAGTCGGGTGAGCGCAAGGGCGCCTACCAGCTCATTCGCCCCAGAACTGCATGTCAATGAGGCAGAGGTCATCAGCCATGTCTGGTGCGCCGTACCTCATCCCGGGAGGAAGTGCGGCGAGATTGCACCCTATCTTTTCCACACGCTGTCGAATTCCGGTGGAAGGCCATTCCCCCAATACCCAGCTCAATATCTCATTCAACTTTGCTCGCGCTTCCTTGGTCATGCCCTCAAACGCGAGGGCTAAGGCCAGGTTGACCGCGATTGGGACGCGATAAACCGCCTCGCCAGTAGCACCAGCCTCTTCGAGGAGCCGCTCTAGATCTAGGCGCGGCAGCCCGGGATCTTCCATTGCAAGGCGCATAGCAGCATCATTGGCGCGGATAATTAAGGCGCACACGGGACGGACCGATTTTCCCAGGGCAGCGCCAAACGCAGACCTTGCAGCTCGGCCCTCCCGGCGACGGGCATTGCAGAGGCCGCGATTATTCCAGATGTAGTCCAGGCCATATCCTCCCAGCATCTCAGCATGTAGGGCCGCCCTGTCGAGGGTGCGCTCGGCATCGTCTATCCGGCCTAAGTCAAGTTCCACCGTCGCCAAATTCGTCAGGAGGCGCACGACCTCAGGATAGGCGCCAGTCTTTTCCAGCTCTATGACGCATCGGCGCAAGATTGGGAGGCTAAGCTCCGGCTCATAGAGTGCGGCGCATCGCCGCGCGAGGCTGCACCGTTCCAAAATATCACCGATTAACGTGAAGAGACGTTCAGCTTCCGCCTGAGTTCGCGCGGCATCGGAGCTATTGTTAAGGTGTAGCTGGGAAACAACGAGTTCCGAGAGGAGACGCGCGCGGGACCCCGTTTCTGACTCTGGAGTCGCGCCAAGCTGCGCTTCCAGGAGTGCTGATGCGCGGAGGAAATCCCCGCGGCGATTAGATTTGTTCAGGCATTTAGCCGTCAAAAGCTGAATCCTCGTGCCGAAATCACCTGCGAGACCCATATGCGAGGCGGCGAGATCCCCAAGGGTCCTGAGGCAGCCATCGTATTGGCCGCAATAATATCTTGCCAGTGCGTGGTCGTAACCAAAGGCGAGAAGATCTAGCGCCGGGTCGGAAAGACCTTCGTCGATGGTTCGACTTAATTTCTCGAAGGCTGCTAAGGATCGCGTGTAGTAACCATCTCCGAGGAGACGCCGCGCATGTCGGAGTTCGTGGTGGAACGCGCGGGCGAGCTCTCCACCGGCTCGGAAATGGTAGGCAATCCGGGACGGGTCCTCCTCACCATTCTGTTCGAAGTGCTCCGCGAGCGCAATGTGCACACGGCGAGCACCACTCCCGAGGATCTCGTAAACGCACTCGCGCGTTGTAGTATGGTCGAACTCCCAGTGGTTCTCGACGAGAAGATCACGAACGACTGCCGTCTTCTCATCGAGATCAACGAGAACCTGGTTCGCCTCGCCCAGTCTCGTGACTGCCTCGATGGCATCTGCACAAAAGACATCGCCGATAGCAGACGCTGCCTCTAGAACCATTCGGCTGCCGCGGAAACTGTGGTAGATGCTGCGAAGCCGCTCCTGGATAGCTTTCCTAAGAGATTCCGGGAGGTCCAGCGCTGCGATTGAACTAGTGGGCTCGAAGGCGCCTGCGTGCCGATGTATGCGCTTTGTCTCTTGGAGGTGTGTGAGTAAGGCTCGTAGATAACGTGGGACGCCCTGGCTCCGCTGCCAAAGAGCCTCAACATCCTCAGCAGTAAAGCGGTGCGGGAAACAGAGAATCTGTTTGATGAGTTCACTGCATTCGACTTGAGGCACGCGTTCGAGCGTGAGAACCGAGACCCGGTCAGCTTGATCGTCCTGATGGATACGCGAGAGAGCCGCGCGTAAGCTTGGTGCATCTTGGATGCTGGGTCCCATTGGGTTCGCGGATAGAATCCATAGGAACCGACGCTTATCAAGCCTACCTGGCAAGTACGAAAGCATGAACGATATGGTCGCGGGATCTGACCACTGGAAGTCATCAATCCAAAATACGGCAACCCGGTTCCCTATAAGGCCACCGAGGAGTTCCAGCATACCGCCGAAGGACGACATCTCATCCTGCCCGTGAGAGACGAGTTTCTCTACGCGGCTCCTGAAAAGGGGCTCCTGGACCACCGCTTCTAGTCGTGCTCCGAATCCAGGCAATATGGGAAGCCACCGGCGAAGGACGGAGAGCAATCCCTGTACGAGTTGGGCATGTGATGCTAAATACTGTTCAATTGCGCTGTAAAGTGGATGCAGGCTTGCTTGGCACCGCGGGTCCGCGCGTGCAGAGAGCACCGGTAGGTCTTCGTGCTCCGCGAGAAAACGGCGAACCGTCCAAGTTTTCCCGATTCCCGACTCACCCAATAGGATGACTAAGCGGCTTCCGCCGCTTTCGACACCTGCTAGCTGTGATTCCAAAAGAGCATTCGGATCTCGGTCATGCTTAGACGGCAGTTCCAATGGATAATCCTTAGTTATCACTCATTTCGAGGAGTTGGGCTCTGGGGTGGAGCCGTTGAATCCGGTCGCGAACGAAAGCGTCGGAAATATGGGTGTAGCGTTCGGTGGTGGAAATACTCCGGTGTCCAAGGAGCTTCTGAACGGCGCGAATGTCTACTCCTGCCTCCAGCAAGTGGGTTGCCGTTGCGTGGCGGAGCATGTGCGGAGTCAGTCGATGAACTATACCCGCTCGTTGGGCAGCAGCCAAGAGCAAGCGACGGATGAAGTTCGTGGTGGCGCGGTCTCCTTTGGGCGTTATGATTAGGTTGTCGGCCGCAGGACTCAACGCGCCCCGGAAAACCAAGTAAGATCTGAGAAGTTCCCCCAGGCCTTCGCTGGGGAGAAAAACCCAGCGTTCCCGGTTTCCCTTGCCATGAATGAGCACCGTTCCACTGACAAGATCAAGGTCACGAAGTGCGATAGCAACAAGCTCCCCCACGCGGATTCCCGTGGCGTAGAGTAGTTCAAGGGAGACGAGTGTAAGAAGGTCGGAGTAGTTTGGCGCCCACTTGTCATCAAGGCCGCGAGTGGCCTGCTGACTCTGCTTCCCTGCGAATTGAAAGGCGCCAAGCAATTTCCGTAGTTCATCCTTCGATGGATATCTTGGGACTCGTTGAGCCAGGCGGATGCGCGGCTTAAAGGAGTCGAAAGGATTGCAGGCAGCATGGCCGCAACTGTGGAGCCAGGTAGCAAACGTGCGCAGGGAGACGAGTCTGCGTCGAATTGTTGCCGGGGAAAGAGAGCGCTCCACTCTCAAGTGAGACAGGTAACTGCAAAGGATATCTTCGGTGATTTCCTCGACCGCCATTCGCGAAGCAAAGGTTTGGAAGTCGGCGAGATCCCCACGGTAGGCACGAATCGTGTGCTCCGAAAGGTTCTGGGTCTCTAAAAGAGTCTTGAGAAAAGAGAGAACCTTCTGTTCCAGTCTCATCTGCGTTCCTCCCAGGTTGGTCATAGCTCGTGGTCCACGCGGTGAAGTGGTCTCCAGCAGCGTAGCGCCCAGACCGATCTTCCCCCGCCTGGAAAAAGGTACTTCCGGCACGATTATGAAAGGTGTACGTCCCTTCCGGGGATTGGCCCGGTTCGTGGAAACTCGGTGCCTAAAGCTCTTGAAGGAGGGCCGCGGTTTCTATCCCTCCACGGGGCAGCCAGACGAAAAGCCAGAGGCTGGTCCCGTATTAAGCCTGGACTAGACCGCAGTCAAAGTTCAAACGAAAGGGTCTCTAGAGCGGGCCAGGATGAACCTGGCCATGGGTTCCTAGGTTCCATTGGAAGTTAACCTTGAAGCCGGATGGGGCGGCGGATAGCCGGGGAAGGAAGCATCCCTTCCCCGCGCCCGATGGGCGCAATGGAAGGCTCGGGTGCCCAGGGCCACAGTGCGGCCCTGGGCGTTGGACGGCTTGGACCTTGCCTAACGCCTTTTTCGTTGAATCTCGGCGATTCTAGAGCGCCGTTTTCAGGGGGAGGGTCCGGGCCGTGCGCTGGCCCCTCCCGGTGGCACAAGAAAAAAGGCCCGGCCCACGAGGGGCCGGGCCGTGGCGTAGGGACTTGGGGACTAGGCCGCCTTCGCTTTCCTCTCTCGGGGTTTGCGGAGGGCGAGGCGAATCTCTTTCCCGTCGGGCAGGGTGAGCTTGCCGTAGAGGGTGGCGTCCCCGGCCTTCGTGGTGCCCGCCCACAGCGCGCCCCGCTTGTCCCATGTCGTGCCGCTCTTCCCCGTGGCCTTGTCCTCCCAAGGCCGCTCGATGACCTTGCCGTCCTCACCCACGAAGAACACTTCCCACGCGGGCTTGGCCTTGGGCTGCCGGGTTCCGTTCTCGTTGCTCTTGCTCTGCTCGGACATCGTACTGCCTCCTTGCCCGCGTAAAAGGCCCACGGGCGGGCCTCGGGGGTCATCCCCAAGTGGCGGTGACGTACTCCGGCAAGTCGGAAATAATGGACTCCTCAAGCTGCCGTCTTACGTCGTTCAGATAAGAGAAAAGAGGCGTGCCTTCGGCGCGCCCTTCACAAGACTGGTACAGGTAGCATTTCAGGGTCTTGAGGAACTGAATGTCGTCTTGGGAACCTTCGGAAGCCACGGGGACGAACCTCAGCGGAACGCCGAACTTCTTCGCCTCACCCTTCCCGTAGCGTTCCTCGACGCTCAGGACGTTCAGGTCCAGAAGCGCCTGGCCGAGCCCCTTTTCAACGGGACGAAGGTTGAATTCAGGGGGCCAGAAGTTTCTTGCATTGAGTCCGTTGAGTATCCTCTGAATGGTTTCGTGTTCGACAATGTACGCGCTCATTTCCTCTTCTCCTCGTTTCGGCGGGTTCCCTGTTTCCTGGGAACATTTTTCTCTCCGCCGCTCACATGAGCACCGGCGGGGAAGAAAAATGTCGGCCTCACGACTATTGGCGAACGATGGCTACCCATCGTTCCTCCATCGTCTCTGCCCGCGCCGGAGGGTGACGCTTGAGCGGTCTTTACCAAGGGAAGTGACGGGTTGCCGAAGGCGTTCTGGCGCTGCCCTTGGGCGCAAGCGGCGCCGGCGGACCCGCTCTTGCGTGCGGCGTGACAGGTTGAGCAACGCGGCCTGGCGCGCTGCACGCCGTCCGCCGGAAGCCCGCAGGCGCGGCCCGCGAAGACTTTATGGGGTGGGATGCGGATGGCAGGGAGGGAGCGCCCCGCCCTCTAAGGGCGCTGCCCTCCCGCGCCCGATGGGCGCAATGGAAGGCTCGGGCGCCCAGGGCCACAGTGCGGCCCTGGGCTTTGCCGCTGACCCGAAGCGGGACAAGTGACAGACGGCTTCCCTCCTCGGGGCACGGCGGGGGACTTGATTCGATTGGGGAATAGACTTACTATTCAATTGGTATGTAGAATACTAAAGGAGTGAGAGGCATGAGCATAGAACGGGAGTATAAGGACGCCACCTACGGGCAGTTTGCGAGGATCGGAAAGGCGGTCTCTCATCCCAAGCGGTTGGAGATCCTCGACCTGCTCTGCCAGGGGCCACGGACGGTGGAAGTCCTAGCCCGAGAGGCGAACCTTGGCGTCGCCAGCGCCTCCCAGCACCTCAAGGCGCTGAGGGAAGCAAGGCTGCTCGACGCCGACAAGAAGGGCCTCTACGTCACCTATCGGCTGGCCAACGAGGCGGTATGCGCCTTTTTCCGGTCGCTAAGGACCCTCGCCGAGTCCCGCCTGGCCGAGGTTGAGCAGATTACCCGCCGCTTTCTCGAAGGCAGGAAGGGCATGGAGCCGGTTGCAGGCCGCGAGTTGCTCCAGAGGGTCCGCGAGGGGCGCGTCACCGTCCTTGACGTGCGCCCCGTCGAGGAGTATCGGGCGGGGCATATCGCGGGGGCAGTGTCCGTCCCCCTGCGAGAGCTGAGGGCAAGGATCAAGGAGGTTCCCCCGGGCCAGGAGGTCGTCGCCTACTGTCGAGGCCCCTACTGCGTGCTTGCGGTTCAAGCGGTGGAAATGCTCCGGAAGGCGGGCGTGAAAGCATACCGGCTTCTGGAGGGCTATCCCGATTGGCGGGCTGCGGGCCTACCCGTGGAGATCTCTTCGAGAGCTGGCGCAGCATTGAAGGAAAGGAAGGTTCGTCCATCAGGAGGGACCCCATGATCGCCCGGCTTCTCGACCGGCTGTCCGGCTTTTCCGCCGATCATCCGAAGTCGGTCCTCGTGCTGGTGCTCATCGTGACCCTGGCCTTTGCCTCCCTGCTCCCAAGAATCACCGTAGACACTGACCCCAAGCACATGCTGCCGGTGACCTCCCCCGTGCGCCAGTATAACGACCAGGTGGAGAAGGACTTCGCCCTCCACGCGGACGTCATCGTACTGGGCATCGTCAATGAAGGAGGAATCGCCAACCGGGCGACCCTCTCCCGCATCATCGAGCTTACGCGGGCGATTCAAGCCCTGCCGGGCGTGATTTCGCGCGATGTAACGAGCCTGTCCACCATAGACAACGTGCTGTCCGAAAAGGGCGAGCTCATCATCCGTCCGGCCCTGGAGCGCGTCCCAGAATCTCCCGCGGAGCTGGAAGCCTTTCGCAAGGCGCTTCTGGAGAACCCGCTGTTCGTGAACCGCATCGTCTCTGCGGATGAAACCACCACCGCGGTCTACGTCCCCATTGACCCAAAGTCCAACGGGAAGCAAATCGCTGACGCCATTCGGTCCCTTCTGCCACGGGACCCTGGCCAGGACCGCTTCTACATCGCCGGGGACCCGGTGGCACGCGATACCTTCGGCACGGAGATGTTCCGCCAGATGGCCCTCTTCTCGCCCGTCGCCGGGATGATCATGTGCCTCCTTCTGTGGCTGATGTTCCGCAGCGCGGCCTTGGTCGCGGCGAACATGGCCGTGACCATGGTGAGCATCGTCTGGTCCATGGGGCTTCTCATCGGCCTCGGGTACCCGGTGCACATCATGAGTTCCATGAGCCCGATCTTTCTGATGGCCATCGCTACCGACAGCGTCCACATCTTCAACGAGTTTGCTTTCCGATTTCCGGAGACGAAGAGCAAACGGCAAGCCATCCTGGAAACTATGTCCGCCGTGGGCGGGCCTGTCTTCTACTCCGACGTGACCACGGCCGCCGGCTTCGCTTCCCTCGCGACCGCCCCCATCATCCCCGTGAAGATTTTCGGTCTGGTTATCGCCTTTGGGACCCTCGTCATTCTGCTGCTGAGCTTTACACTGGTTCCGGCGATCCTTGCATTGCTCCCCGAAAGGAGTATCCCCAGGGCGTCGGCAGGCGCGAAAGGCGAAGGGCCCGCCGGGCTCGTCCGGTTCGGCGCGTTCTGCGTGCGCCACGGCAAGAGCATCGCCGTAATGGGAACGGTGCTCCTCGCGGTGGCGGGAGTGGGGCTGGCGCTCCTTCGCGTCAACAACAACATGGTTCACTGGTTCAAGCCAAACAGCGAAGTTCGGACGGCCGACCGCGTGATGAACGCCCACCTGGGCGGGACTTCCCTCGGCTACCTCGTCGTGCAGGGCCGGGCCGAAGACGCGATCAAGGACCCCGCGATGCTACGCGGTATCGAAAACCTCCAGCGGGAACTCGAAAAAGACCCGCGCGTAGGAAAGACCTTCTCGGTGGCTGACTACGTCAAGCGCATCAACCGGGTGCTTCACGGGGATGCCCCGGCCTTCGACCGCGTGCCCGATACGGCCGGGGAAGTGGGCCAGTATCTATTCCTCTTTGGGACTTCCGCCAAACCCAGCGACCTGGACAACGTGGTGGACTATCCCTTCCAGAGGGCCAACGTGCAGGTACAGCTCAAGAGCTGGGACGCGGGGGTCATGCGGGACGTGATCCGGCGGACCCAGGCGTACCTCGCCGCTCACCCCCTACCCGGGGACGCCGCCGTCCAGCCCGCCGGGACCGCGTACTTCAACCTGGTCTGGAACGACGAGGTCCTCTGGGGGATGCTGGCGAGCTTCTCGGTGGGGCTTGTGCTGGTCCTCGTGCTGCTCACCCTGCAAATGCGTTCTCTCCTCTGGGGCCTCCTGGCATTTCTCCCTCTGCTCTTCACCATCGCCCTCATTTACGGAGTCGTGGGGCTCATAGGCAAGGACTTCGACATGCCCGTGGCCGTGCTTTCGACCCTCTCGCTGGGCCTCGCCGTGGATTTCGCCATCCACTTCGTGGCCCGCTTCCGCGAGCGTTACCGCCAGAAACCCGATTTGGACCAAGCTCTTATCTGGACGGCGGCCCGACCTGGAAGGGGCATCTTTCTCAACGCCATCCTCTTTGCCGCGGGGTTCGCCGTGATGGTCTTCGCGGACCTCACGCCCTATATCACGGTGGGGGTCTTCATGGCCGCCATCATGCTTCTTTCGGCGCTGGCGAGCGTTATGCTCCTGCCCGGCCTTGTCCGGCTGTTTCAACCAGTCCTCTTCAAGAAAGGAGGCGCGCCATGAACTCCATCGCATCGCTGGCGATAGCCTTGGCTGTGTTCTCGGGCATGGGTCTCAGTCTGACGGCCCAGGAGAAACCAGGGGCCGAGGCGATCATCGAAAAGTCGCAGAAAGCCTTCTACTACGCGGGGGCGGACATGAGGGCCAAGGTGGTCATGAACCTGATCACCGATTCCGGCCAGAAGCGGACCCGGGTCCTCACCATGCTTCGCAAGAACGACCCCAAGAGCGAGGACCAAAAGTATTTCCTGTACTTTCACGAGCCGGGCGACGTGCGCCGCATGGCCTTTCTCGTGTGGAAGTACCCGGAGCGCGACGACGACCGGTGGATTTTCGTCCCCGCCCTCAACATGGCCCGGCGGGTAGCCGCCAGCGACAGCCGGTCCAGCTTCGTGGGCTCGGACTTCACCTATGAAGATGTGTCCGGCCGCGATATCGGCGCGGACACACACACGCTCCTTCGAGAAGAGAAACTCGGAGCTTCGGACTGTTTTGTCGTTCAGAGCGTGCCAAAGGCCCGCATGGACTACACCAAGAAGCTCTCCTGGATCGACAAGGCCACGTCCCTGCCCGTCAAAGAGGAGTACTACGACGCGCAGAACGAACTGGCCCGCGTGTTCACCGCAGACAAGGTAGAGGAATTCACAGCACAGGGAGGCGGCCGCAAGGCGTCCTTTTCAATCGTGACGCAGAGAACGATGAAGAACGTGAAGAGCGGGCACAGGACCGAGGTCACCTACTCGGACGTTGCGCTCAACCTGGGTCTGGAGGACGCACTATTCACCGAGCGCTCGCTCCAGAATCCTCCCGCAAAATGGATCCAGTGAGCAGACGCCACACGCTTGTCTTCGTGGTGATAGCCGTTTTTCTGGCGGCGCACGGCCGGCTCTCGCCCGCTCAAACAAGCGGAGACGGAACACCGGCCTTGACTCTCCATGGGTACCTCCTGGGAGACGTGGCGGTGCGCACGACGGGCGAAAGGCCGCCGGATGGGGAAGGCGGAGATTTTGTTCTTGCCGAGGGCCGGTTACGCCTGGATGCGAGCGGGAGCACGGCGTCGGGAGCGTTCTTCTTCCTAGCTAAGGCGGACGGGTTCTACGACGCCATCGAGGGAAAGCCCGGGCTGGACGTGCGCGAAGCGTACCTCGGTTTCGCGAAGGGTCCGTGGGACCTCCGCCTCGGCCGCAACGTCGTGACGTGGGGCGTGGGCGACCTCTTTTTCATCAACGACGTATTTCCAAAGGACTGGAACTCATTCTTCTCCGGCCGGCCGATGGAGTACTTGAAGCTCGGCGTGGATGGGTTGCGCGCGCGTTTTTCCTCTGGGGCCCTGAACGCCGAATTCATCGCCATCTCTTCTTTCACGCCGGACGAGCTTCCTTCCGCCAGAAGGTTCTTCTACTATGATCCCTTCAGAAGCGTGCCTGACCAGAGGGAAGTCATGCCCTACGCGAAGAACTCGGGCATCGGCGAGATGGCCCTCCGTCTCTACCGGGATATAGCCGGATTCGACGTCTCGGTGTACGCATACCAGGGTTACTGGCGCATGCCGAGCGTGGAGACCGACCGTCCCTTCAAACCCACTACCGCCACGCGGTTCTTCCCGGAGCTTGCTGTATACGGCGCGAGCATCCAGCGAAACCTGGCGGGAGGCGTTTTAAGTCTTGAAACGGCCTACTGGGACTCCCGGCAGGATCAGTCGGCCATGGACCCCGCCGTCCCGCATTCGCAGTGGCGCTTCCTGGCCGGGTACCAGCGGGAACTGGCCACCGATTTCACGGCGGGGTTTCAGCTCTACAGCGAACGGATGGAAAGCTACGAGAGCTATGCGTCATCGCCGCTCCCGCCGGGCTTTCCCCGTCAAGACAGGTTCCGCCAAGTTGTCTCCACGCGCTTGACCCGGTTCCTGGACTACCAGGCCTGGAGGCTTTCCCTCTTCGCCGCGTACAGCCCCACGGACCGGGACTACTTCCTCCAACCCGAAGTCTCCCGCAAGCTGGCCGACAATCTCACCCTGTCCGTGGGGTCCAACGTCTTCGGCGGGCACAAGCCGTGGACCTTCTTCGGGCAGTTCGAGAAAGACGACAACGTTTTTTTCAATGTCCGTTTTGATTTCTGACGGCCTTTTGAAAGGAGCTTCAACGTGAAACCCCAGACCGTAGTCATTCTCGGCGGTGGCATCGGAGGACAGGTCACCGCCAACGCGCTTCGGCGCCTCCTTCCGAAGGAGCACCGTGTTGTGGTTATCGAGCGGGATGCGAACCACGCCTTCGCCCCCTCCTTCCTCTGGCTCATGACCGGGGACCGGCGTCCGGACCAGATCGTGCGTCCCCTGCGAAGCCTGCTTCTGCGAGGCGTAGATCTGGTTACTTCGCCGGCGAAACGGATCGGCGTGAACCAAGGCCGTGTGGAAACGGGCGCAGGCGAGGTGGCCTTTGATTACTTGGTTGTGGCGTTGGGAGCAGAACTGGCCTTCGACGCAATCCCAGGCTTGCAGGAAGAGGCCCAGACCTTCTTCAGTTTCGACGGTGCCGCCAAGCTCCGTGATGAGCTTCGGTCTTTCCAGGGAGGGCGGATCGCCGTCGTGGTCTCCAGCCTTCCTTACAAGTGTCCGGGCGCTCCCCACGAAGGCGCCATGCTCATCGCGGATACTTTGCGGCGGCGCGGCCTGGCGGGGAAATCGGACATCCACCTGTTCACGCCGGAATCTCAGCCGCTGCCTGTGGCGGGGCCTGCCCTCGGGGGCATGGTTGCGGCCCTGCTTGCTCAGAAAGGAATCCAGTTCCATCCAGGCAAGGCGCTCTCATTCGTTGACGGCGAAACCCGCAAACTGGAATTCAAGGACGGCACGCGGGAGAACTATGACCTCCTCGTCGCGGTCCCGCCCCACCGGCCCCCTGTCGCTGTTCGTGAGTCGGGCCTGGGCAACGAAGCCGGGTGGATTCCCGTGGACCGGTCATCCTTGGCCACCCCCCATGCGCGCATCTACGCCATCGGCGACGTGACCACCATCTCCCTGCCCGGCCGGTGGAAGCCCGAGGTACCGCTGCCCCTTCCCAAGGCGGGTGTCTTCGCCCATTCGCAGGCGCTCGCCGTGGCCCAGCGCATCGCCCACGACATCACGGGCAAGGGTCAAGCTGAAAATTTCTGCGCCGACGGCTACTGCATGCTGGAGGCGGGTGAAGAGATGGCGGGGTTCGCCTACGGGAACTTCTACGGCGAACCCTCGCCCCAAGTGGAACTCCGAAAAGTGGGCCAAAGCTG
>JAKAJA010000428.1 GCA_021814085.1 Acidobacteriota bacterium
CCATCACCGGGGCCGTTCTCGTCATGGGGTTCGTCTTCAAGTGGACGCGCCGCTACATCGCGGCAGGGGTGAGCTGGCTCCTGAAGCATATCTCCACCCACGCCTTCGTCTTCGCGCTCATCCTCGCCCTGGGCCTGCTCTCGAGCGTCATTACCGTCATCATTGCCTCCCTGGTCCTGGTGGAGGTCATCTCCCTCCTCAAGCTCCAGCGGAAAGCCGAGGTGCGCATCGTCATCCTGGCCTGTTTTGCCCTGGGGCTGGGAGCGGCCCTGACTCCCATCGGCGAGCCCCTGGCCACCCTCGCCGTGGCCAAGCTCGCCGGCGAACCCTACCACGCCAATTTCTGGTTCCTCCTGAAACTGCTCGGATGGTGGATCATCCCGGGCGTTTTCGGCTTCGCCCTTCTGAGCCTCTTATTCCGGGAGCCCGCGCCGGGCCCGGGGGAGGGCTCCCTGGACGAGTCCCCCGAGGAGAGCCGCCAGGACGAGAGCACGCGGGACGTGTTCGTGCGGGCCATCAAGGTCTTCCTGTTCGTCATGGCCCTCGTGTTTCTCGGAGAGGGGTTCAAGCCCCTCGTGGACGAGTACATCCTGAAGATTCCCGCCCTTGCCCTCTACTGGGTCAACGTCCTGAGCGCCGTCCTGGACAACGCCACCCTCACGGCCGCCGAGGTAAGCCCCAAAATGGCACCCGGCCAGATCCGGGACATCCTCCTGGGCCTGCTCATCGCGGGGGGACTCCTCATCCCCGGGAACATCCCCAACATCATCGCGGCGAGCAAGCTCAAGATAGGGTCCAAGGAGTGGGCCCTGTTCGCTCTCCCCGTGGGCCTTTGCGCCATGGTGGCCTACTTCATCCTCCTCATCGCCCTGCCGCATTAGGCCAGGCGTCCCCTCCCCGGTTCACGGTCGCGTTGGCAGGCGGAATGAACCGTGCTACCTTCTGTGTTTAGCAGGCTCGCCTGCCAGTCGGCCGAGCCCCGTGGGGGCGGCGGCGAAGGTGCGCGGGTGAGAGAGACTCGGCGGCGGGGGATCACCGACCCGACGCAGGAGTCCGCTGGAGGGAGATGCCGAACCCCATCCGAATCATCCTGGTCGACGAGGACCCGAACTACAGCGCCCTGGTCGAATCGGCGCTTCGGCCGCAATTTCCGGACCTCACCATTCAATCCACGGCAACGGAGGGGGCCTTCCTGGCCGCCCTGGAGACGGGACAGTTCTCCCTGGCCGTCGCGGAATGCACCTTGTCATGGGCCAGCGGCGCCGCGCTCCTGGCGCGCATCCGGGACACGGCTCCATCCATCCCCGTCCTGTTCATCACCTCCGCGGCCAACGAGAAGGTCGCCATCGAATCCCTGGGGGCGGGGCTCGACGGTTACGTCCTCAAGACCGCCGGCTACGATGTTCGCCTGTGCGCGGCCGTCCGGACGATCCTCCAGCAGGTGGATTTCCAGACCAAGGCCCGGCGCACGGAACGCCACCTCGGGAACCTCCTCACGCGCCTGAACGTGGGGGTCTTCCGCACCACGGGCGACGGCCGCATCGTCGAGGCCAACCCGGCATTCCTTGCCATGCTCGGCTTCTCCACGCTGGAGGAGGCCCAGGCATGGGGCATGGACAAGGTCTACCTCCTGCGCGAGGAGCGCTCCCGTCTCCTCGATGGAATGCGCGAGCACGGCAGCGTCAAGGAGGTGGAGGTGGAGCTCCGCCGAATGGATGGCCGTATCATCTGGGTCCAGATGACCAAGTCCCTCGGCTCCTCCATGAACGGGGAAATGACCTTCGAAGGCCTCATCGAGGACATCACGGAGCGCAAGCGCTTCGACCAGGCCCTGAAGGAGAGCGAGGAGCGATATGCCCTCGCCGCCACGGGCACGAGCGACGGCCTCTGGGACTGGAACCTAGCCACCGGCGAGATTTCCTACTCGCCCCGGTTCAGGGCCATGTTCGGGCTTGAGGGCGACGAACTCCCGCCAACCCTCGACGGGTGGTTGAACCTGGTGGTTCCAGAGGATGTTCCGATCCTCAAAGGGGCGATGGAGGGATACATCGAGGGATCCCTTCCCTCCCTCGACGTGGAGTACAGGGTCAGGCACAGGGACCGCCACATCCTCTGGATGAAGTGCGAGGGGACCTCGTTCCGCGGCCAGGACGGCCGGCCGGTCAGGCTGAGCGGCATCCAGCGAAACATCACGGAGCGCAAGGAGAGCGAGGAACTCCTCAAGCACGACGCCCTCTACGACGGCCTCACGGGCCTGCCCAACCGGACCATGTTCATGGAGAGGCTCCAGGGCGCCGTGGACAAGGCCCAGGCAGGGGAAGGTTACGCCTTTGCCCTTTTCGTCCTCAACCTCGACCGGTTCCAGTTCGTCAACGACAGCCTGGGCCACGTCGTCGGGGACCAGCTCATCATCGCCCTGGCCCACCGCCTGAAGTCCCGGCTCCGGCCCGGGGATACCATGGTCCGGCTGGGGGGCGACGAGTTCGCCATGCTCGTCCAGGACGTGAAGGTCCCCTCCGACGCGGAGCGCATCGCGGAGCGCATCCATCAGGACCTTGAGCGCCCCTTCGATCTCTGCGGTCACGAGATTTTCGCCAGCACCAGCGTGGGCATCGCCCTCAGCGCGGTGGGTTCCACCTCCCCCGAGGTCATGCTCCGCGACGCTGACACGGCCCTCCACCGCGCCAAAGCCAAGGGCCGCGCGCGCCACGAGGTGTTCCACTCCTCCATGCACACCCACGCCGTGGAACGCCTGAAGCTCGAGGGTGATATGCGGAAGGCCATCGAGCGCCGCGAGTTCAAAATCCATTTTCAGCCCATCGTCTCCCTGGAGACCTGGAAGATCGCCGGTTTCGAGGCCCTTCTCCGCTGGCAGCACCCCGAGAAGGGCCTCGTCCTGCCCGAGGAGTTCATCCCCCTGGCCGAGGAC
>JAKAJA010000429.1 GCA_021814085.1 Acidobacteriota bacterium
CTCCACGATGTCGGTGTAGACGCAGCCGCCGTAGTAGCGCTTGCCGGGGTAGCCCTCGGCGTACTTGTTGGTGAAGACCGAGCCCGCCGCTTCGAGGACGGCCTCGGAGACGAAGTTCTCGCTGGCGATCATCTCCAGGTGGTCGTTTTGCCGATGGATTTCCGAAGCGATGGCCTGCGCCACCTCCGGGTCCGAATTCCAGAGGGATTCGATTTTCATTTTCCTCCCCCCAATCTCTTACCGAGCCATCCGTGAGCAACGACCAGAATCCACGAGCCCACGAAAGGGCCAAACCAAACCCGCCACAAATTCTGGTCCCCATGGGCTCTTGGGCTCTTGGACTCAAGGGCTCTTGTCATCTTCGCGGCCCGCCATGATCTTGCCGCTGGGTCACAGCGAATCCAATTTTTCAACCCGTCTAAAATGCCGTCCCCCCTCGAAGGGGGTCTCCATCCAAACTTTCACGATCTCCTCGGTGAGGCCCTTGCCGATGAGACGCCCGGGGAGACAGAGGACGTTGGCGTCGTTGTGCAGGCGGGAGAACTTGGCCAGATACAGGTCCGTGCAAAGGACGGCTCGGATCCCCTTAAACCGATTCGCCGCCATACTCATACCGACCCCCGAGCCGCACACCAAAATCGCCCGCTCTACTTCTCCCGAGAGGACCCTGCCGCAGGCCTCCTGGGCAAAATCCGGGTAGTCTACAGAAGCCGTGTTATGGGTCCCCACGTCCAAGACCTCGTGACCCCCGGCGGCCAGGAGGCCTTTTACGTACTCCTTGAGCTCCAGTCCAGCGTGGTCAGAGGCGAGGGCCAATTTCATGCACGTCCTCCTGTAAGTTCGAAGGATAGCAGAGAGAGAAGGTCGAAGCCAGAAATGGCGGCTTGCTCTGGCCCGAGGCCGTGCCTGTCCAGGCAGGGATATGCTATGCTTTTAATATTCGAGGCATCGCCACGGGGACGACGGAGGGTAGCCATGTGGGCAAGGATCAAGAACCTGTTCAAGGGGTTTGTGAGTCTGTTCATCAGCGGCATTGAGAAGCAGAACCCGCGGGCCCTCATCGAGGCCGAGAAGGAAAACCTCCGGCTGCAGATCGCCCGCTTCAACGACAGCCTGGCCACCCACGCGGCCTTCTGCGAGCGCCTCATGAGGCAGATCAAGAACCTCGAGGCCCAGGAGAAGGAGCTGGCCGCCAAGGCCGCGGCCAACCTCAAGGTGGGAAACCGCGCGGCCGCGGGCCAGTACGCCCTCCAGCTCAAGACCGTCAAGGAGCAGCTCGACGAGAACCGGGAGCAGCTCAAGGCGGCGGAGGAGACCTACAAGAAGCTGGTCAAATCCCGCGACGTGGCCGTGAGCGAGGCCCAGGCCAAGATCGAATCCCTCAAGCGCATGCTCACCGAGGCCGAGATGATGGAGGCCCAGGCGGAGCTCCAGGAGATGGCCCAGGGCATGATCTCGTCCATCGGGGGCTCTGGGGATACCATCTCCCGGGTCGAGGAAGCCCTCGCCGAGCGAAGGGACAAGGCCGCGGGCCGCGCCCGCGTGGCCTCCTCCACCATCGACACCAACAAGGTGGAGCTCATGGAGGCCGAGCAGCAGGCCCTGGCGGATCAGGCCCTCACGGAGTTCGCCTCGAGCTACGGCCTGGAGATGCCCCCGGCGCCCGCCCAGGCGGTTCCGGCCGCCGAGGCCGCGCCCGCCGCGCCCGCGCCGCCAGCAAAGGACATGGGACCGGTGAAGGAATAGAGTCAACGAGTCAACGAGGGAACGAGGGGACGAGGGAAAGAAGCAGAGAGAGACGAATGTGAGACGGGGTGGGGTGGCGAGGCATTTCGCAGTCCCCTAGTTACCTAGTCACGGAACCAACAGGTTCCCGGGTCGGTGGGACCGAATGGAGGGGGAACAGCAATGGCGGACGAACAGAAAGTCGGGATGACCGTTCTAGGCAAGCTCGTGCTGGTCCTCTTCATCCTCCTGCTGCTGGGGGGAGCGGCCTTCTTCTTCAAGGACACCCTCCTGCCCAAGGGCTCCAAGGGCGGGGACAAACCCGTGGACATGGACGCCTTCCGGTCCCAGGCGGGCAAGGTGGAGGCGCCCGACACCAAGGGCATCACCACCGTCAACGAGTACACCTACAAGCCCTCGGAGAAGCTGCCGCCCGTGAAGGGCGTGAGCGGCTACAAGTGGGACCCGAAGGAGAAGGTGGTCCAGTTCCCCATCAACGTCTGGATCGGGTGGCTCCCCATCGTGGCGGCCAACCACGGCTTCTCCCCCAACACGGACAGCATCTTCTACAAGGAGTACGGGTTCAAGGTGAACCTCAAGCTCATCGACGACCCCGTCGTGGCCCGCGACGCCTTCGCCTCGGGCGAGAGCCAGATCCTGTGGGGCACCCTGGACATGATGGTCCTCTTCGCCCCCGACCTCATGAAGGACACGCGCACCGCCCCCCGCATCTTCCAGCAGATCGACTGGTCCAACGGGGGCGACGGTATCGTGGTCCGGGGCAACATCCACTCCGTGAAGGACCTCAAGGGCAAGGTGGTGGTCTACGCCCAGAACAGCCCCTCCCAGTACTTCATCAACAACCTCCTCCTCCAGGCGGGCATCCAGCCCAGCCTGGTGACCCACAAGTACACGGCCACGGCCTTCGAGGCCGCCGCCGCCTTCGTGGCGGACAAGCGCATCGACGCCTGCGTCTCCTGGGCGCCGGACATCTACAGCATCCCCGAGAAGGTCCAGGGGACGCGCATCCTCACCACCACCTCCGAGGCCAACAAGCTCATCGCCGACGTGTGGGCCGCCCGCGCCGACTTCGCCAAGGACCACCCCGAGATCATCAAGGGCCTCGTGGCGGGCATCTTCAAGGGGATGGAGCAGCTGAGCGATCCCGGCTTCAAGGCCAAGGCCTTCCAGTGGATGGCCGACG
>JAKAJA010000430.1 GCA_021814085.1 Acidobacteriota bacterium
CGCAGCATAGGCCCCTGTCGGCTGCAGCTGAACCCGGTCCCTGCGAGTAAGGGCCTCGATGATCGCCTCTGGCGTGGGGGAAAGGAGCCCTATCTTCTTGTGGGACCGGGGATAGTCGTAGAGTCCCCGAGAGAGCCGCCGGATGCGACCGGCCTTGGCGAGACGCGACAAGGCGGTATCCACGGCCTGGCGGCTTCCCAAATCGAGAAAGTCCATGGGTGTAAAACACCACCCCCTCTTCCTCTGGATTATTCTGTTAACCATCCTGTTATCAATGCTAAGCATGTGAGTATCCTCGCCTGCTCTGTAAGAAATAATACCCACTTTTTCTTACAAGTCAAGGGTGCAGGAGGGCTCCGAATGAAAGAAGCTGGAGTGCTCAAAGCCCGCCCTTGGAGGAGAAGTTAGGCCCTGTAGGTGCACACAGCGTTCACTCAGAGTGTCGGCCGTCGCCAGTCGGATTCTTGGGGGTGGTTCCTGTGTCTTCTGGCCGGGATGGGGCCCGAAGGCGGGGAAGGGCGACGCCCTTCCCCGCCGGTGCAGAAAGGTGCCTGTTAATCATCTAGTCGGCCCCTTCGGCGGGCGTAGAGTGACTTTGGGGAGTCGCTTTGCGCCCGGGAAGGAGGCCGGCAATGCGAGTGTACATTGGGATTGATCTTCATTCTAACAACTGCGTGGTGGTGGTGATTGGGGAAACAGGGCGAGTGCTCTATAAGGAGAAGTTGCGAAACGAGCTGGGGCTGATCCTGTCAGAGCTGGAGCCGTACCGGAAGCGCTGCGCGGGAGTCGCGGTGGAGTCTACGTTCAACTGGTATTGGTTGGTAGATGGGCTGATGGAGGCGGGGTATCCGGTGCACCTGGCAAACTCGGCTGCAATCCAGCAGTACACCGGGCTTAAATACACGGACGACAAGAGTGACGCGCGCTGGCTGGCCGAGATGCTGCGGCTGAAAGTCCTGCCGGAGGGCTACATCTATCCTAAAGAAGGCCGGGCCGTGCGGGACCTTCTTCGGAAGAGAAGGCAGCTCGTGCGCCAAAAGGTCTCGCAGATTCTAAGCATCCAGGACCTCGTGGCACGCAACACGGGAGTGCGCTTAAGCGGGAACGCCGTCAAGACGATCACGGCGTGGGACCTGGACCGGCTTTTGCCGGACCCCCTGGTTGCGCGCGCGGCCAAGAGCAACCTGCAGGTATACCGGTGCCTCGTGAAAGAGATCGCTGCGCTAGAGCAAATGATTCTGGGCCAGGTGAAGGATGGCCCGGGCTTTAACAATATGCTTAGTGTAGCGGGTGTTGGGAAGACTCTTGGCTTGACGGTTGTGCTGGAAGCGGGGGACATGAGCCGCTTCCCGGACGCGGGACACTTCGCCTCCTACTGCCGCTGTGTAGGGAGCCAGAAGCTGAGCAACGGGAAGAAGAAGGGCAAGGGAAACACGAGGAACGGAAACGTTCATCTGGCATGGGCTTTCGTCGAGGCTGCGCACTTTGCCATCCGGTACAACGCAATCGTCAAGCGGTTCTATGAGCGCAAGAAGGCGAAGACCAACGGGATCGTAGCTATCAAGGCCGTGGCGCATAAGCTGGCGAGGGCGAGCTATCACGTGCTCAAGGACGGCGTGCCCTTCGATGTGCAGCGCGCCTTCGCGTAGGACAGAACATATGGGTCGGGGCGGACGAGCCCGCCGGGGAGGTGGCTTCGAGCCAGCGTGCCTGGTTAGCCGCCGTCCCGCCCTCCAGAGGACTAGGCAAAGAGGAGGCTTCACGGATGCGCCCCTGCCGCGAACCAGTAAGGGCTGGACCGGTCCTTCTGGGCCGTAGCCACGAGACCTGTTCGGGAAGGCTAGGCCTTCCTACCAATTGGGCGCGGCAGGGAACCGATCGTTGTCTGGGGCGGCAGACGCCGCCAGGGGCCGGCGGGACTCGCTCGTAAGGGCTCGCCCCGCCTGTGCCTTGATCCTGATGGGTGGCTGGTGCGCGTCTTTCAAGACACGACACCGAAAACCCGGCGACGAGGGCGCGCAGCCACTGAACCTTCAACGGCCCGGCCCTGTCAAGGGAACACGAAAGGAGCGGCTAAGACACAGAAAGCCGCAAGGGGGAAGAATGCCTATTGACAGGGGCCGACTAATGGGCGGCCTCCCCGATGGAGGCCGGGCCGGCGCGGGAAGGGTCGCGCCGTTATCGGTTCAAGAGCCCCTCGCGGGCGAAGCTGAAATAGCCGTTGCCGCCCACGATGAGGTGGTCCACCACGCGGACGTCCAGGTGGGCCAGGAGGCTCTTGAGGTCTTCCGTCAGCCGCAAATCGTCGGGGCTGGGGCTCACGTGGCCGCTGGGATGGTTGTGGGCGAGGATCACGGCGGCGGCGTTCTCTTTGAGTACCTCCTTGACGACCTCGCGGGGGTGAACAGAGGAGGCGTGAATGGAACCCCGGAACAGCTCCCGGTAGGCCAGCACCCCGTGCTTCTGGTTGAGGAAGATGATCGCGAATACCTCGTGGGGCAGGTCTCGCAGGCGAGGCTTCAAGAAGCGGTAGGCCTCCTCCGCGCCCGAGAGGGTCTCCGCCAGTCTCACGTCCTCCTCGGTGAAACGGCGGGCCAGTTCGGCGATGGCGGAGAGACGGGCGGCACTAGCGATGCCCAGCCCGTGGGTGTCCATCAGTTCTTTGGGTCCCATGTTCGCCAGCCCACGAATGGAACCCAGACGGGAGAACACCGCGGCGGCCGTGTCCAGGGCCGTGGTGGGGTCCTCCTTCTTGCTCCGGCGCCCGTTGGCGGGAGTGATGAGGAGGGAGAGAAGCTCAGTGGTGGTGAGAGCCCCCGCGCCGCGCGCCTGCAAGCGGCCCAGGGGAAGCTCGGAGGCGCTGTCGAAAAGGGTCTCGTTCACTTCGGCGATCTGAAACCGGATTCCGTTCATGGTGCCCTTCCTTGCT
>JAKAJA010000431.1 GCA_021814085.1 Acidobacteriota bacterium
ACCTACGAAGCCGAACCGTTTGTCGTAGAGCTTTTCCCTCACCTGCCAGAAGACGCCCGGAATCACCTCCTCCAGCTCCTGTTCTCGAACCAGTCTTTCTCGGCACTTCAGCGGAATCGTCACGATGAAACGTTGCAACCTCCGGCGCAAGGCGCGGCTTGAACCATCTCTCCTTACCTGGGCGATCAAGTCGGGACTCTTGCCATAGAAGACAACGACGGGGGCCATCCCCGCCTCGTCGACGAACCGGAAGCGGTCGCCCGCCGTGCGCAATTGCATTTCAAGATTCGGCCCGGCTTTTACGAGGTCGAGGATGCCCAGGCGGTCCAGAGTATTGCAGCTCCAGTACAGGCTCTCAAAGTAGCGGCGGAAGGCGGCCGGGGCCAGCGGCTCGAAGGGACCTGACTTGATGAGTTCGCGTGTAATCTGCTCTCCCTTTCGCAAGAGTCCGGCGCGAGACGGTTTGGGAGGGACAAATACAACGACTGGAGATTCGTCAGGACTGCGCAGACCTTCGCGGTTGCAGCGCCCGGCCGCCTGGGCGATCGAGTCCAAACCGGCGAGGGCCCGGTAGACGACGGGGAAGTCCAAATCGACACCGGCCTCGACGAGCTGCGTGCTGACCACGCGCAATTCTCCCGGCCGGCCCAGTCTCTCCTTGATCTCATCGATCACCCGGGAACGATGCTCGCCGCACATCAGAGCCGACAAGTGTACGGTGCCATCTGGCATAAGGCCCGCCAACTCGCGCGCGTCGCTCCTTCTGTTTACAATGCACAGGACCTTCTCGTGCTTCAGCAGGAGGGCTTTCAGCTCCTCCCACTCCACGGGCTCTTCGATATGGTTCGGCAACTCGATGCGCACGCGCCGCATGGAGGTATGCAGTGCCTCCGGCTTGTCGATGATGTCCCGAATCCCCGGGAGGCCCTTGAAGTGCCAGCCGAAGCCACGGCGTTCAGCCAGCGCCGGCTGGGTGGCGGTGGAGAGGAGGCAGGTCACCCCGTAACGGGCCGTCAGGTCCTCGAGGACGCGCAGGATGGGCTCCAGGAGATCGGGTGGGAGAAGCTGCGCCTCATCGAGTATGACCACGCTGTTGACGATGTTGTGAAGCTTCCGTGCCCGGCTTGGCCTCGCCGTGTAGAGGGACTCGAAGAACTGCACGCTGGTGGTCACGATGATCGGAGCGTCCCAGTTCTCCGAGGCCAGACGATTGGCATTGGTCTCCTCGTCCGGATCGAGGTTGCTGTGGTGCTCCACGACCGCCTCGCCGAATATCTCGCGGAACACCTCGGCGGTCTGCTCGATGATGCTCGTGTAGGGGATGACGTAGATGATGCGCTGATGTCCGTGACGTCCTGCATGTTCCAGGGCAAACGCCATGCTCGATAGAGTCTTTCCGCCCCCCGTTGGGACGTTTAGCGAGAAGAGGCCGGGTGCAAGGCCGGCCTTCGACCTGCACTGCTGAAGCACATCATTTCGAATCGCATTCACCTTGGATTCGCCGCACGTCGTCAGGGCGCCTTTGGCCTCCATGAAATGATCGAAGAAGGACTTGAGTTGCTGGAGGGTGGGGAGACCGCCCCTGTGCGCCCGTTGCCCTGAATGAAAGTGGGCCTCTGTATCGAGGAAGTCCGCGTCAACCAAACAGGAGAAGAGCATCCGAATCCACAGGTGGGGCGACCCTCCGGGCGGCTTTCCGATGGGATGATTCTTTTCCAGGATCTCCGCAGGGAGGCCACCTTCGGCGATTTGTTCGAAAAGATCCTCACGGGTTAGGCGGGCACTGAGGCTGGCGCCACCGGCCTCCCCGGAGAACCAGTCGGGCAACCCCGCGTGGTGGCCTGCGATCAGGTAGGCAAGAACGCGGCCCCGCAGGCCATTGCGATGGATGGCGTGAATGGCGCCTGCCGTCGAGTGGTCGATACGCCGGTTGCCCTCGAGGTGGGCATCGGCGCTGCGGGTCTCCTGTGCTTTGAGATAGGCCTGGAATGAATCGCTGCTCTTGCCGAGGTCATGCCACCACCCGGCGAGCTCGGCCCAGTCGCCGGCAGCGAATTCATCGCCGAAGCGCTTAGCCCCTTCGGCTACGCCGCGCAGGTGGTCCATGAGCTCGTGCCATTGACCTTCTTCATTAGGCGTATGGGCGTATAAGGGCATGGCGTCGTGCACCTCCTGCATGGCGGGGTTCGCTGTCAGTGTAGCCTCGCCGGGGCGGAAAGTATAGTCAGCGGCGCGCGGGCTCGTCGCAGACCGGCTTCTTGCGCGCCCGGCCTAGCGCCCTAGGAGCCGACCCTAATATGGCGCCAGGGAGTGCACGTGACGTTCACTTCGCCTGGCAGGGGCGGCAGCCGTCGCAGACGGCTGGAAAGAAGAGGGGCTGAGGGTTAGGGGTTGCGGGTTGCAGATTGCAGGTTGCAGGTTGCAGGTTGCAGATTAAAAAGATTGTGGGGGGGTAGGCGCGAAGGATCGCGCTTTGGAGAGCGCTCCTACATCGGCCATGCTTCTTCGGTGTGACGCTCGTGCAGAACCCTGCGGCCCTCCGGTCTCGGTCCACCAGCCTCGGCGGGCGGGGGCGCCGGCCCCAGGGGGGGGATGGGGGCCGCCCGCGGTTGGGCGGCTGTCTCCATCGCGCCCCGCCTTCCCTCTTCGTGGCCCCTCGCTTCCAGCGTCTCGCGCCTCACGCCTCGCGTCTCGCGTCTCGCGCCTAGATTTTCGCCGCCTTGCCGCTCCCGCCGCCGCGTGCCATGCTGGGGGCTGGCTCGGCGGAGGTGGAACATGAAGCTCCTGCACACGATGCTGAGGGTGCGCGATCTGGAGAAGAGCCTGGCCTTCTACTGCGGCTTCATCGGCCTGCACGAGGTCCGGCGCACGCCCGTGGGCGATGAGGCCACCCTCGTCTTTCTCACGGACGAGGAGGAGCGCTACTTCG
>JAKAJA010000432.1 GCA_021814085.1 Acidobacteriota bacterium
TCGTGGACGACTACAAGCTGTTCACGAAGTCCGTCGTCGTCTCGGAGGTCGTAAACGGGAAAGAGGTCCGCTGGAAGCGCCTGGACAAGGTCTGGGACTACCTCGGCGACCAGCAGGCCTTCATGAAGTATGTGGACGATGAAGTCCGAGCCTACCTGAAGGACGTGTCGTGACGGGATTCCTGCTCGCGGGCGCGTCCGCCTTCTGGCTGGGGATTCTCACCTCCATCAGCCCCTGCCCGTTGGCCACAAACATCGCGGCCATCTCCTTCATCGGCAGGCGCGCCGAGGGTGCCGTGAAAGCCACGCTCTCCGGCCTGGCCTACAGCCTCGGACGGGCGCTGGCCTACATGGCGCTGGGGGCCGTTGTGGTGCTGGGCCTCCTCTCCGTTCCTGGCGTCTCCAATTTTCTTCAGCGCTATATGAACAAGCTCCTGGGGCCGCTGCTCATCCTCGTAGGCATGTACCTCCTGGGGCTCCTGGGCTTCACGCTCGCCACCTCTGTGGGGAGTCAGTCGCTTCGTGAGCGTGCGGCAGGCGGCGGGATTTGGGGAGCCGGGTTCCTGGGGATTCTCTTTGCACTTTCACTCTGTCCTGTATCCGCAGCCCTGTTCTTTGGAAGCCTGATTCCGCTTGCCGTGGCGCAGGAATCGAAGGTCATGCTGCCCATGCTCTACGGCATCGGCACGGGGCTGCCCGTGGTGGCGGTAGCTGCTCTCCTATCATTGGGGGAGAGGACTCTGGGCAGGATTCTGCACAAGCTGGACGCCGTCCAGCGCTGGGCCCAGCTCGCTACAGGGGCCGTCTTTATCCTCGTCGGCATCTACCTCTCTGTTCGGTTCATCTTTCTGGCGTGACAAGGCTGCACAAGGTGCAGTCGCATCTCCATGAGGAGGCCCCATGTTGGACATCAAGGTTGCCGGTCCCGGCTGCAAGAACTGCCAGGAGGTCAAGATCCGCCTTGCTAAGGTGCTCGCGGAGTTGAAGGTGGAATCCACGGTCCGTGAGTTGAAGGAATACCAGGACATCGCCGGGGCAGGTGTGATGATGACCCCGGGGCTGATCGTGAACGGCAAAATCGTGTCGCAGGGCAAGATCCCCAGCGAAGACCTCATCAAAGGCTGGCTGCAGGAAGCGGCGGGGAGATAGGAAGCGGGCACGGTCGCCCGGCAGCTTTGTTGGTGCTTGGATCCTCGTGACCGCGGCCCACAGGGGGCGCTATTCAGGGTGGAAGGACGGTTTTCATGGCTCAACAAGATCCTGTAGAGAACACCGCGCTGGCGGCTGCGGTGGTGGTCGCTCAGAATTCCCCGGCGCCGACACTCAAGTTGGGGCGCTATGTCCTGCTGGGCCTCCCGCTCCTGGCCCTGTGGGTAGGCGTGTACTGGATCCTGGAGCCACTTTCCAAATGGATCACGTTCGATCTGGCTGCCATGGCTTCGGATTCGCGCCTCGGGATGGCTATCCAGTTCTTTGTCTTTGAGGCGCCCAAGGTCCTCCTCCTTCTAACCCTCGTGGTGTTTGGGGTGGGGATCCTCCGGACATTCTTCACCCCGGAGCGCACCCGGCGCATCCTGGCGGGTAAACGTGAGTCGGCGGGCAATGTCCTGGCGGCCCTCCTGGGCATCGTGACGCCTTTCTGCTCGTGCTCCGCGGTGCCCCTGTTCATCGGGTTCGTCACGGCGGGGGTGCCGCTGGGTGTGACCTTCTCCTTCCTCGTTTCCGCCCCCATGGTGAACGAGGTGGCCCTGGTCATGCTGTTCGGCCTCTTCGGGTGGAAGGTTGCGGGGCTCTACGCGGGCACGGGGGTAGCCATCGCCATCATCTCCGGATGGATTATCGGGCGGCTGAAGATGGAGCGGCACGTGGAACCCTGGGTCTATGCCACCCCGGTGGGCCAGGGCGCGGATGAAGAATCCATGTCTTGGGCCTTGAGGGTCGAGGCAGGGGTGGCGGCGGTGAAGGACATCGTGGGGAAGGTGTGGCCCTACGTCCTGGCGGGGATCGCCGTCGGGGCAGGCATCCACGGCTACGTCCCCGAGAACTTCATGGCCTCCATCATGGGCAAGGACGCCTGGTGGGCGGTGCCGGTCGCCGTCGTGATCGGCGTCCCCATGTACTCCAACGCCGCCGGCATCATCCCCGTCGTCCAGGCGCTCCTCGAGAAGGGCGCAGCCCTCGGTACGGTACTCGCTTTCATGATGGCGGTCATCGGGCTGAGCCTTCCCGAGGTGATCATCCTGAGGAAGGTCCTCAAGCTCCGCCTCATCGGCGTCTTCGTCGGCATCGTGGCGGCCGGCATCCTGATCGTTGGCTACCTATTCAACATCATCTTCTAGGATGGCCATCTGGTACCCGCCCCCCCACATGAGTAACAAGGGTGCTCCGTAAGAGGCATCAAGGATCCATCAAGAAAGGTGCCCACGGGTCGAACCATAGGGTCTGCTTGTTTTGCCAAGCCTCGACGATTTTAGAGCGCCGTTTTTCGGGGGAGAGTCCGGGAGGGGCGCTGGCCTCTTCCGGCGGCACGAAAAGGGCCCGGCCCCTCGATGGGACCGGGCCGTAGGCCGAAGGGTGGCCTGGTCTAGGCCACCTTCTCCTTCTTCGCGCGGGGCGCGACCAGCTTGACGCGGATCTCGGTCCCGTCCAGCAGGGTGATGATGCCGCGCAGGACGGGAGCGCCATCCTTGGTGGTGTCGGCCCAGAGGGCGCCGCGCTTGTTCCAGGTCGTGCCCTGGGTACCACGCTCCTTGTCCTCCCAGGTCCGCTCCATGACCTTGCCGTCCTCTCCCACGAAAAACACCTCCCACGCGGGGCGGGCCTTGGGGGTGCCGTTGGTGCTGCCGTTCTTCTCGACCATGTGAATCCTCCTTGCCCGCGTACAAGGCCCACGGGCGGGCCGTCTGAGGGGTTGCGGCCCTGTGCCG
>JAKAJA010000433.1 GCA_021814085.1 Acidobacteriota bacterium
CGATCTCGATCTCGTTTTTCTGAATGAGATAGAGGAGGAGGTCCAGGGGCCCCTCGAACACGGGCAAGTGGTAGCGCGGTGCCTTGTCGGGCACCTGCGGCGACTCCTCCGTGACTGGGAGCTGTCCCACGGGGTCCATCTCGTTCCTCCGGCCGCAAGTGTAGCCCAAAACCCTCCGTGGTC
Source organism: Acidobacteriota bacterium (assembly GCA_021814085.1). Classification (GTDB taxonomy): domain Bacteria; phylum Acidobacteriota; class UBA4820; order UBA4820; family DSQY01; genus JAKAJA01. Next base: position 184 of record JAKAJA010000433.1, read on the forward strand.
CAATTCTGGCGCGCCGCCCGCGCCTTGACCGCCTGCGCCACGACCCGTAGAATCGTGCCCGGGAGGTCAGGATGGACGCTCAGCTGCGAGAACTACAGCGCAAGGTCGATTCGGAAGCCGCTTCCGTGGCCAGGCTTCTGGACGAGGTGCGGCACGTCATCGTGGGCCAGGGTGCGCTCCTGGACCGTCTCCTCATCTGCCTCCTCGCCAGGGGCCACGCCCTGGTGGAGGGCGTTCCTGGGCTGGCCAAGACCCTCGCCGCCAAGTCCCTGGCCGGCGCCACCTCCTGCGCCTTCCAACGCATCCAATTCACCCCCGACCTGCTTCCCTCCGACCTCGTGGGGACCTTGATTTACAACCCCAAGGAGACGACCTTCGAGCCGAGGAAGGGCCCCATTTTCTCGCAGATCCTCCTGGCGGACGAGATCAACCGCGCCCCGGCCAAGGTCCAGTCCGCGCTCCTGGAGGCCATGGAGGAGCGGCAGGTCACCCTCGGCGGCACGACCTTCGCCCTGCCCGAGCCATTCTTCGTCATGGCCACGGAGAACCCCATCGAGCAGGAGGGAACCTATCCCCTCCCCGAGGCCCAGGTGGACCGCTTCCTCATGAAGGTCGTCATCACCTACCCGACCATCGAGGAGGAGCGCGGCATCGTGGAGAGAATGGCCACGGGGACCCGACCAACCGTCAAGAGCGTCCTGACCCCCGAGGACATCCTGAGGGCGCGCACGGTGGCGGACCAGCTCTACGTGGACGGCAGGATCAAGGATTACGTGGTGCGCCTCATCCAGGCCACACGGCATCCCGCCCGGTTCAAGGTTGCCGCGGAAGGGTTCATCCGCTACGGCGCCTCGCCCCGCGCCACCCTCTACCTCACCCTCGCGGCCAAGGCGCACGCATTCGTCAAGGGCCGTGCGTATGTGACCCCGGAGGACGTGAAGGCAGTGGGCATGGATGTCCTCCGCCACCGCCTCATCCTCACTTACGAAGCGGAAGCCGAATCCATCACGGCAGAGAGCCTCCTCACCCGGATATTCGAAAGCGTGGAAGTGCCATAGGGGCCGTGAGTAGGAAAGTAGGTCAGTAGGAGATTAGGGTTCCCGCCAAGTGAAGTCTGAGAAGTTTACTGCCGCCGTGTTTCTTTCGGAGCCCACATCGTGAAGCAGGTATCTTGGCCCCTCCTACTCACCTACTCACCTCATCCCCTACTCACGATTCACTCATGCTAGACATCGCTGAGATCCTTACTAAGGTCCGCCTCATCGAGATCCGAACCCGCAAGGCGGTGAAGGACATCCTGGCGGGCCAGTATCATTCGGCCTTCAAGGGCCAGGGCATCGAATTCAACGACGTGCGCCTCTACCAGCCCGGCGACGACTACCGGAGCATCGACTGGATGGTCACGTCCAGGACCGGTGAACTCCATGTCAGGCAGTATAACGAGGAGCGCCAGCAGACCCTCCTCTTCGTCATGGACGTGAGCGGGTCGCTCCGGTTCGGTACGGCCGGGCGGATGAAGAGCGAGGTCCTGGCGGAGGCCGTGGCCCTCCTGGCCTTCTCGGCCCTAAGAAGCCAGGACCGGGTTGGGATGCTCCTCTTCTCCGACCGGGTGGAGCTGTTCATCCCGCCAAGGAAAGGCCGGGAGCACGTCCTGCGCCTCATCCGCGAGGTCATGTACTTCGAGCCCAAGGGGCGGGGCACGGATTTCTCCATTGCTTTCGCCGCCGTGAGCCACCTCATGCCACGCAAGGCCACGGTCTTCCTCTGCTCCGACTTCCTCGCCCCCCTTGGGCGCGGGCTGCCCGTCCTCGCCCGGCATCACGACGTCACCGCACTCCACGTGGAGGATCCGGCGGAGCTCGACCTCCCCCCCTCGGGTTGGGTGGAGTGGGTTGACCCAGAGACGGGTCGAAACGGCTGGACCCACACCTCCTCCGCGGTTTTGCGAAGGCGGTTCAGGGACACCCGGCTGAGGCAAAAGCAGCTCCTGCTACAGGCCTTGCTGCGGGCCGGGGTGCCCACCGTCGGGCTCGGCACGGGCGGCGACGTCCTGACTCCGCTCGTGAACTACTTCCGGAGCCGCGGAAGGAGCCGCGTGGCATGAGGCCGGCCAGCCGGCGTGCCCTCGCGGGGATCCTCACCGCGGCCGCGTGCACCATGGCGGCGACAGTTACCGCCCTCCGTGCGGCGCCTTCCGCAAAACCTCTGTCCGCAAGGATCGCGCCGGGGGTCTACCACATCGGAAACATCATCACCGTGGATATCGAGGCCCCCCTGAACACGCCCGCCTTCTACCTCGAGGGGGACCTCGCAGCCGGCGCCGACTGGGGTACCGCCAGGATCGCCACGGTCCAGGCCCTTCCACCCAACTCCTTTCCCGGCACCCTGCGCATCCGCGCGAAGATCCAGGTCTTTGCCACGGGGACGATCCATCTGCCTCCCCTCCCCCTTGCCATCCGGACGGGGGACCAGAAGCAGGCTTTCAACCTGACCGTGCCCGACTTCACCGTCGCGGCCCTACTTCCCCCGGGCCAACAGCCGGAGCCGCCGGCCGCCGCGCCCCTGCCCCTCCCCCGGCCATTCCCCTGGGGATGGATCGTTCTCGGTTCAGGCCTCTTGGCCGCGGCCGCCCTCGCCATCTTATGGCTCGTCAGGAGGAACTCACTCCGCCCTGCAATCGCGTCGGCTGTGCCCGACCTCCGGTTGACGGATCCGGACCGGTGGATCCGCGAAGAACTGGAGC
>JAKAJA010000434.1 GCA_021814085.1 Acidobacteriota bacterium
CTCTCTAAAGATTCCTCGGGCAACCCCGCCCTGGAACTGGTTCGCTTCTTCGCCCGCCAGTCCCTGGAGGGCGGCTACCTCGGCCAGCGCTTCGGGAAGCACCGCCCCTACAACCCCTTCTTCCTGACCTCCCCGGGCAGCGTCTTCGTGCTCCAACCCGTCAAAGGCAATGAGGCGAATGCCACCGAGCTGGTTAAAAAATGGCGCGATCATGGCCTTGACCTGCCAAAGTGGGTTAAGGACCGCTACGGGGATTCGTGGAAAACCAACCCCTTCCTTCCCAAGAACGGATATGGCGAGATCGCCGTCAACCTCCCCTGCCATTGGGAACTGAAAGCCGAAAAACCAGTCGGCGCGAAGGAGGCCGCTCATGGTTGAGCATCTCAATGAAGCGAAAGAGCAGAAGAGGGTGCCGCCCTTCAAGAACCGCTGGCGCTTCGAGGCTGAGATTACGACGAACGCCCTCCTGCACATCGGAAGTGGTGGGACTGTCACCAAAGAGCGGCGTGAGTCGGATGGGACCAAGACCAAGTTCGAAGCCAACGCCGTCGTGACCGACTGCGACGGCCTCGCTTATCTCCCAGGCAAGGCCATCAAGGGCGCACTGCGCTCCTGGGTTTTACATGCGCCAAACTTGCCTGCGGGGCTGGTCGAACAAGTTTTCGGGACCGAAGACACCCGGATCAATGGCTTCGTGGGGGGTAAGGCCGAGTTCTGCGACGCCTTCTTTCTTCGAAAGAACTGCACGGCCCACAAGGTGCCCTATTGGGACGAAGGGCGCCTCACGGGCGTCATGGCCCACACGGCGATCGCTCGCACAAGCAGGACCGCGCGCGAGGAGAAGCTCTTCCACGAGGAGTTCGTGCCGCCCGGAGTCACGTTCAAAGTCATCGTCACCGCCCAGAACCTGACCGACGACGAGGCGGCCCTCCTCGTCTTCGCTCTCATGGGCTTCGGCCACTCCACCTTCCCCGTCCGCCTCGGCGCGGGGGAACAGGACCTGCACGGCGCCTTCTCGTTGGATCCGGGGTCCCTATGCCTGTACCGCCTCGATGCCGGGCAAGCGGCTGCCTGGCTGGCCGAACGCAATCTGCCGACCGGGCTTCAGGGCTGGAAGGTCACCCGCGGAGGCTACGACGGCCTGCCGGAGCTGAACGAGGCTGACCTCAACGTGATCAACCGCAAGGCAGATGGCCTCATCGACCATTTCCGCCCTCCGAATGTCCACCGTATCGGGCTCCGCCTTAAGTTCGATCCCGCCTTCATGGTGCACGACCCCAGCCGCGGCCAGGCCCACATGGGGAACAAGGATCTTTCGGACCACCGTGCCCTCCTCGACACGAGCGGCGACGTCCTCCTTCCCGCCGACTCCTTTCGCGGCGCCTTCCGGAGCCAGGCGGAGCGCATCCTTCGCACCTTGGGCATCCATGCCTGCGACCCGCAGGGGCCCGACGCATGTAAAGCCATCCACGCGAAGGACGAGGAGACGAAACTCTGCCCCGCCTGCCGGCTCTTCGGCGCCGGGGGCTGGGCCTCGGCCCTCCAGATCTCTGACTTCACCTCCGCGCAAGGCTGTAAGGGCGAGCCGGCAGGACAGGACTTCGTGGCCATAGACCGCTTCACGGGCGGTGCCAGCGGGAGCAAGAAGTTCGACGCGGATCCCTACTGGAATCCCATCCTTGAAGGAACCGTCGCCCTGGAACTGGACCGCGCGGAGCCCTGGGCTCTCGGCCTCCTCGCTCTCACCCTGCGCGACCTCATCGAAGGCGACATCACCTTCGGCTTCGGCGCCGCCAAGGGCTACGGCGCCTGCACCGCCGAAGTCGTGGGCGCGACCAATCCGGCGCACCCGGAAAATCTCGCGGGGTGGGAGGCTCTTGCGAAGTGCCTTGTCTCCCCCAGCACCGGAGACCCTTGGGGCGTCCTTGACCTCCAGCCGTTCGTGGACCACTTCCGCAAAGCCATTGCCGCTTTCAAGAAGGGGCAAGACCTTCCCGCGCTTGAACCGGCCTCTACAGAAAGCGCCTCAGCAAAGGTCTCCTGTGCCGTTGCCGCCGCCTCCCAACGGGTCGCCCATGCACAGAATGCCGCCGCTGCTGGCACGCCTTTCTACAACCCATACCATTTTGTTCCCGTGAAGGGCACGAACGGGCTCCCCGGCGATACCGACGCGGAAGCCTTCTTCAAAGGTGCCATCGGCCACGTCACCCATGACCGGTACGAGAAGGACGCCTTTTCAGGGCGCATGCTTTGCCGCCTCACCGCGGAAGACCCATTCGTCGTGGGCTCGGAGCAGATCGAGAATCCAGACGGATCGCATACGGTGAAACCCTTCGCGATCGGCGGTCGCCCTGCGATCCCCGCGACCAGTCTGCGCGGACTCATCTCGTCCATCGCCGAGGCGGCGAGCAACAGTGCGTTGCGCGTCTTAGATGACACATCCCTGTCGGTACGCATGGCCATGGACGAGGCTCTTCCCGCGATCGGAATGGTCCGCAGGAGGTTAGCAGGTGGGCAGGAGAAGCTTACTCTCGTACCTCTAACGTTCCCGACGGGCCTCTTGTGGAATGAGAAGGAGAAGGAGGCCATTCTTCCAGAAGAGAATTGGGAGATCTACCGAAGGTGCAGTCCCTTGGCATACGTGGACGGCTACCGGAGAAGCACCCAGCTAGATCACCGCAATAGACCGCTGCCTGGAATTGAACTGGTTCCTGATTCTTTTCTGAAGAAGGAATCTCCTCTTTCGTACAGCCAAAGCAACCCGGGGTACTGGTATGCGAAGCTGCCCGATGTGGCTCTTTGTGAAACGACTAGGGCTATATCCTTCCCGGGAGGTGGAGGAAAGCTAAAGTACGCCAAGGGCAGTTGGTATTACTTGGGCTGCTTGATCCAGCAAGACGATGAGGGAAATCGCTTCCCG
>JAKAJA010000017.1 GCA_021814085.1 Acidobacteriota bacterium
TTCCGAACCGGAGGGATTGCTTGGGGACGGCGCCCTGCGCCAAGAGGATCGTGGCGAAGAGCAGGGTGAACAGGATCGTGGAGATTCGGCGCATTAGGCCTCCTTGGGCGGACCGATCGCGGCGCTCCCGTGGGGCGGGCCCTCTTGGAGAGCCCGCTGGCGCCGATTGTAGGCCGGGGCGAGTAGACGCGCAACGGCCCGGGACCAGGTCCCGGGCCGCGAGCCGCATGATCTCGTAGGGGTCACCCCCGCCGGGGATTACTCCCCGTCGTTGCCGATGGCGTCCGTTGGGCAGGAGGCCTTGGCGTCCTCGCAGGCCTGCTCCTCCTCGGCGTTGGCGGGCTGTTTGGTCACCAGGGCGTGGCTCGAGTCATCGTTCATGGCGAAAAAGTCAGGGGCGATGGAGATGCACGAGTCGCAGGCGATGCAGTTCTCGTCCACATACCACTTGCCGCCCGCGTTCTCGGAAACTTTCAGGTTCTTGTCGGCCATATTACGGACCCTCCTAGAGGCTTTCGCGTGTTGCGGGTTCCCCCCGCTAAAGGGGCGAACTATACCTTCATGGGCACCCGAAGTCAAGGAGCCGGCCGGGGGGAGGCACCTTTGCATCGCCAGCGCCGCAGCGCTATCCTTTAGCCCATGGCGCGCGTGCTGATCGTGGACGACGAAGCATCTATCCGGCAGGTCCTCCGAGGCATCCTGGAGCGGCAGTCCTACGAGGTGGAGGAGGCGGCCACCGCCGCCGCGGGCTCGGCGAGGATCGAGCGGGGGCCCGCATTCGATGCGGCCCTGGTGGACCTCCGCCTTCCGGACGGGGAAGGGACGACCGTGCTGGAGACGGTCCGGCGGCGCGGGCTGCCCACCGCCGTCATCATGATCTCGGGCCACGGGTCCATCGCCTCCGCCGTGGCCGCCGTCCGTGGAGGCGCCTTCGACTTCCTCGAGAAGCCACTGGACCGGGAGCGCGTCCTCATCACCCTGCGCAATGCCACGCGGCAGGTGGCTCTCTCGCTCCAGGCGGAGGAGGCGCTGGAATCGGGGCTGATCACCCGCTCCCCCCTCATGCAGGACCTGCTTGCGGAAGCCCAACGACTGGCCGTCTCCGGGGCGCCCCTCCTCGTGACGGGAGAAACGGGCGCGGGCAAAGAGGTCCTCGCCCGCTGGATTCACGCTCGGAGCAACTGTTCCCAGGGCCCATTCGTCGCCGTGAACTGCGCCGCCCTCCCGGAGACCCTGGCCGAGTCGGAGCTCTTCGGCCACGTAAAGGGTGCATTCACGGGGGCCGAGGCCGCCCGCAAAGGGAAGTTCCTCACCGCCGATGGCGGCACCCTATTTCTGGACGAGGTGGGGGACCTGGGCGCCCCCGTCCAGGCAAAACTCCTGCGCGTCCTCGAGGAGGGATCGGTGGAGCCCGTGGGGGCCGACCGCCAGGTTCCCGTCCGGGTCCGGGTCATCGCCGCCACCCACCGGGACCTCAAGGCCAAGGGTCAGGAGGGAACTTTCCGGGAGGACCTCCGCTTCCGCATCGGCGGTTTCCCCCTTCACGTTCCGCCCCTCCGCCAGCGCCCGGAGGACATCCCCCTCCTGGCCGCGCGCTTCGCTTCCGAGGCCCGGCGGAGGCAGGGCTGGTCCTCCCAGGACCTCTCTCCGGAAGTCGTGAGGGCGCTCGGGCACTACAGGTGGCCGGGCAACGTGCGCGAGCTCCGCTGGGCCGTGGAACGCGCCGTTCTTCTCGCGGGGCCTGCCATGCCGGGACCGGACCACCTTCCACCCGAGGTGCGGGCAGCCGGCGCGGCGCCCGCCTCGGGAGGACTCGACGAGGCCCGAGCAGGAGCTGAGGCCGAGGCCATCACCAAGGCACTGGAGCGCTGCAAGGGCAACGTCTCCCTCGCCGCCAAGATGCTCGATCTGAGCCGCTCGCGCCTCTACGAGAAGATGGAGGAGCTGGGGTTGGACCCCAAGGGGTTCAGGAAGAGCAAGGGCTAATGGCGAATGGTGAATGGTGAATGTAGAAGACAATTGAACTGAGGCGATCCGATTGCCGGTGAGTCCTTAACATTGGACATTCCCCATTCCACATTCGACATCTATTGCCTCCCCCATGCTATCCTCATGCCCATGCAGGGCGCGGTCGCCACGGGCTCCAAGCTGGAGCGCATACTCCTACACCGGGTAGGCAAGGCCATCGGGGATTTCTCGCTCATCAAAGCGGGAGACCGTGTGGCCGTGGCCCTGTCCGGCGGCAAGGACTCCTTCGGCCTCTTGCATCTCCTGTGGCGCCTGAGGCAGAAATCTCCCGTCCCATTCGAGGTTGCCGCCCTCACCATCCACAACGGCAGCGAGTACTTCCAGACGGACATCCTGGACGCCTACCTGAAGGAACAGGGGATCCCCTTCCACGTGGAGCGGACGCAGATCACCACCATTGTGGAGGAGAAGCTCCGCCCCGGAAGTCCCTACTGCTCCCTCTGCGCGCGCCTCAGACGGGGCGCCCTCTACGGCGCCGCAAAGCGCCTGGGCTTCAACAAGGTGGCCCTGGGGCACCACCTGGACGACGCCGTCGAGACCCTCCTCATGAACCTCTTTTTCGAGGGCGCCCTCAAGGCCATGCCCCCCAAACTCCTGGCGGAAAACGGGCGGATCACGGTGATCCGGCCCCTCGTTTACACTCCCGAGGGGCTCCTCGCCGAATACGCGAGGGACCGCGGCTTCCCGGTCATCGACTGCGGATGCTGGCTGTGCGGGGAGAAGGACCAGGAGCGGGCCCGCATGAAGGCGCTCGTGTCAGAGGTGGCGGAGCGCCACCCAGAGGTACGGAAATCCATTCTCGCGGCCCTGGCCAACATCCAACCTCGGTTTCTCATGGACCGGTCCCGCCATGATTTTGAGGCGGAGGAGGCCACGCAATGACCCCCATGACGGAAGGAGAACTGTCAGACCTGTTCCGGAAAATGCGGGCCTACCGTTTTTTCTACTGGATGTACGTGGGCTCGGCGATCCTCTACATGTTCGGCGTATTAGGCATGGGGGCGGGCGTGCCCGCCTCTCCGCTCCCCCTGGCGGACGCGGCCCTGGCCTACGGCGTCCTGTGCTGCCTGGCCGTCTTCCTCGCCAAGTGGCTCTCCTTCCGGCCGGCCGCCATCAGGGGCCGAGGCATCCTCGGTCTGAAGGCCATGGCCTCCCACATCTTCCTCACTCTTCTGTTCCTCCTCGCGGCGGGAGAGAGCCTGGGGATGGCCGCTCTAACCGCCGCATCCCTGGGTGGCCGCCCCCCCTGGAAGCTCGTAATGCTGTGCCTCTGGCAGATCGCGGTGGGCGTGGTGCTCACCCCGGACCGGGCCCACTGGGACCGGCTCCTTACCCGTTGGGAATCTACCCTCACATCAGGAGGAACCGATGAAACGCTTTAGCATGGCCCTCGCTCTTGTGGCGGCACTGTTCGCCGCCCTGCCCGCCAACGCCGAGTTCTTCAGCCAGCGTTTCGATTTCGCGGTGGAGAAGTGGATCAGGATCAACGCCAAGGTGGGGGACCTGGAGCTCCAGGACGTCCAGTTCCAGTTTCCCGCCTACGTGGGCCCCAGGAAGCTGGGCATCCAGGGCCGGAACCAAGCCACCCTCACGGTGAAGAACTACGGGACCGTGCGGACCCGGGTGCAGGTCGCCATCGCCCTCTTCGATGGGGACGGCAACCTCCTGGGATGCGGCACCACGGGGACGAAGATGGTGGGAACCAAGGCGGGCGGCGAGGAGAGCTACTACGTCTCCTTCGATTACGTGAATACCCGGCTCGCTTCGGCCAAGACCTTCTACATCACCGTCGAGACCGGACCCGACGTACCCCAGGTATCCGATGGGAAACCGGCGCCGAAGAGCGCGGGCTGAGTCGGAGGGGAGTGGGGATCCTCCCCCGCGACCTCCTGAAAAGGCCCGCCCCGTGCGGGCGGGACCTGCCCCGCACTGAGGCGGAGATCTTCCGCCAGTTGCCCGGGGGGACTTTTCAGGAGAGGTGTTCGAGGTAAGAAGCGCCGTTGCCGATGACCCGCAGGTGCGCCCCGTCCTCCCGGAACTGGGGCACGAAGCGGATGGAAACCCCCGCCGCCGACTCCTCCTGGTCCACGTGGAAGTGCCCAAGTACGGCCGAGGCCACGCCCTCGGCGGCCAGCCGCCGGGCCCACCGCTCCAGCTCCAGGGCAGGCCGGTAGCTCTTGTAGTAGGCGTTGGTGCCGCTGAGCCCCCGTTCGACCCTCCCGGCGATGGCCCTCTGGCGGTCCGGGGGAAGGAGCTGAAAGAGGGCCCTCACCGTCGCGGACCGGGAGACCTCGCGCCAGCGCAGGTACTGCTGGTCCGACGAGTTGATGAGGTCCCCGTGCTCGAAGCGCATCACCCCTCCACCCGGAATTTCCAGGTCCCACTGGTCCGCCAGGAACACCCCCGCCTCGGCCAGGGGTTCCTCGATGAAATAATCCCGGTTGCCCCGGAGGTACACCACCTTGCGGCCCCGTGAGGAGAGGCCCGCGAGGGCCCCGAGGACCTCCCGCTGCTCTTCCGTCTGGACCGCCGGCAGGCCCACCCAGACCTGAAACAGGTCTCCGAGGAGGACGAGGTTGGGCGCCCCCGCGGCATCGAAGGCCTCAAGCCACCTGTGGAAGACGCCGAGGGCTGGGTCTCCGCGCTCGAAGTGGGGGTCGGCGGCACACCACACCAGATCCGGCATCTAGCCTCCCGCGGCATCGCCGCAAGAGCGATGCATGACAAGGCCGAATCATATCAGAGCCCCGGTCCCGGCGCATGCTGGGGAAGCCCCATCTGTGTCCTGCATCACGGTGCGGAGGGCCCCGATGCATTATGATATCCACGGAGGAAGGATCGCCATGGAAATCTCTATTGCGACGCAGAAGCGCTGCGAAGTGGTGGACATCACCCGAAACGTCCAGCAGGCCTGCCGTCAGTGGGGAGGGACCGGTCTCGTCCAGGTGTACGGCCCGCACACCACCTGCGGGGTGGCCGTCAACGAGAAGTACGACCCCACCGTTCGGGAGGACATCCTGGCTTGGTTCGAAAGGGTGGTTCCCGCCGGAGCGGGGTACCAGCACGAGGAGGGCAACTCGGACGCCCACATCAAGTGCTTGCTGTCGGGGAACCAGGCCTGCATCCCCGTCCGTCAGGGGAACCTTCTCTTGGGGCGATGGCAGGGGATCTTCCTGCTGGAGTTCGACGGGCCCCGGGCCAGGACCCTCTGGGTGAGCTTCATATCATCTGGAGAAAAGGAGTAAGAAGCAAGTCGGAAGGCGAAAGGCGAAAGGCGGAAGGAACACCTGCCGCGTTAGCCGCTCTTACCACTTCCGCCTTTCGACTCCCGACTTCCCACTTCCGGCGTATTCCCTAATCGTTTCTCGTGACGAAGGATTCGATGCCGTATCCCTTCACCCTCTGGCGCAGGGTTTCGGCCTCATCCTCGCTCGCCACGTGCCCGACCCTGACCCTGTAGAAATCCCTGAACTTGATCACGTAGGCGTCGCCGAACGCGCCCGCCAGCTTATCCCGGAAGCGCGTGGCGTTGTCCACGTTCACAAAGGCTCCCGCCTGCACCGTGAAGGTGCCATCCAGAACGGCCCCGGGGGTGCCCGGCGAGCCGATGAGGATCTCCCCCGCGGGCGGCGTGCGGCGGGGAACTTCACGGCCCTGGCTGATCACCTCGATGCGGACCTTGGCCAATCCGGCGCCGGCGAAGCCCAGCTCTTTGGCCGCCCCGTAGGAGCAGTCCAGGACGCGCCCCGCGATGAAAGGCCCCCTGTCGTTGATGGTGAGGTCCGCCTGCCGCCCCGAGTCCAGGTTGGTCACCCGCACCCGCGTGCCGAGGGGGAGGGTCCGGTGCGCCGCCGTCAGGGCGTGCATGTCGAAGCGCTCGCCGCTCGCCGTCGGCCTGCCGTCGAACTCCTTCCCGTACCAGGAGGAGACGCCCTCCTGCACGTTGCCCCGCATGGGAACCGGGGGCGGCGTGGAGGGCGGCCTGTGGTGGGTTCCGCACCCCGCGAGGAGGGCGAGGGCGCAGATAGCCATTGGCAGACGCGGGAACCGGAGTTCAATCATGGATTTCATCCCCGCCTTCGGAGTGTCCACCCTGGGGACCTCCCCCTGCTGGAGCACCGGCGATCTGCTTCCCCCGGATGAGGACGGGCCTGCGGGAGAGCAGCCAGAGGAAAATGACGAACGCCAGGAGACTGAGGGCCGCGGCCACGGCCGCCAGCGCCAGGAGCCGAGCCCTCGCCTCCCCGGCGGCTTCACCGGCTCCGAACCAGGAGCGGAGGGCTTCGAATGCGGGCAGACCCTCGAAAAGCATGTAGAGGGAAGCCAGGAGGGTCCTGATCAACTTGAGGAGAAGGTTGAGCATGCGCGTGGCCTCCAGGGAGCTGGGCGGAAGGCCCTGAACCCAACCGCCTCAGCGCTGGAACGGCTCCTGGAGATCGAGCATCTGCCTGTGCACTTTGACCCCGGGAGGAATGTCTACGGTGAAGGCGTTCGCGCCCAGCGTGGGGTTGTTCTCCCACTGCGTGAAGTCGAACCGGATGCTGTCGCCCTCCGCCTCCGCCACTTCGAACCCCTTCATGGTGCCGGTCTGCTCCTCCACCCAGAAATGGAGCGCGGCGATCTTGCGCTTCATCTTGGCCTTGGTGGGGACCAGGATCAGGTGAACGACACCGTTCTCCACCTCGGCCCACCGCACCTGGAACGACTCCTGGAGTTCCTTCACGGGCTGGCTGATGCCCAGGTAGCGGATGATGCGCGCCTGGTGGCGGCGGATGTCCTGCACCACGACCTTCTTCTGCGCGGGGTTGTAAACCAGGAGGTCGCCGTCCTTCACGAGGAAGAAGAGCTTGGTGGGGGAGGTGTACTCGTAGAGGGCCGTGTCGGGCTTCCGCAGGACGAGGCGCCCCTTGAGGACCTGGGGCTGGCTGAGCATGCGGAAGGTGTTGGTCTGGACGAAGGACACCCGCAGGGTGGTGAGCCCCTTCTGGATCTGGTCCATCTTGGCCAGGAGAGCTTCAAGGCGGGGGTCGGTGGGCGGCGCGGGCTTCCGCGGGGGGTCGGCATCCTGCGCCCACAGTGCGGCGCACAGCAGGAGCAGGAGCGCGGCGACCAGGCGTTTTGCGCTAACCATGTTTGAAGTGCCTCGCGCCGGAGAAGACCATGGCCAGGCCGAGCCTGTCGGCGGCGGCGATGACCTCCGCGTCCCGAATGCTCCCCCCGGGCTGGATCACGGCGGTCACACCCGCCTCGGCGAGCTGCTCGACGCTGTCCGGGAAGGGGAAGAACGCGTCCGAGGCGGCCGCCGTGCCTTTCGTGTCCTTGTAGGCCTTCATGCGGGCGAGCTTGGTGGAGTCCACGCGGCTCATCTGCCCCGCGCCCACGCCCACCGTGCCGGAGGCGTCGCACAGGATGATGGCGTTGCTCTTGACGTGCTTGCACACGACCCACGCCAGCTCGAGGGCTTCCATCTCCTCCTTCCCGGGCTTCCGCTTCGTGACCACCTTGCGCTCCTCGGGGAGGCCGGGAAAATCCTGGGTCTGGGCGAGCATGCCGCCCCAGACGCGCTTGTAGTCCCAGCCCGGATAGGGGTCCTGGTCCTTCAGTTCGATGACCCTCAGGTTCTTCTTCCTCCCGAAGATCTCCAGGGCCTTGGCGTCGAAGGCCGGGGCGACCACGATTTCGAGGAAGATGTCCGCGAGGGCCTGGGCTGCTTCGCCGTCGCAGGGGGTGTTGAAGGCCACGATGCCGCCGTAGGCCGAGAGGGGGTCCGTCAGGAGGGCCCTCCGGACGGCCTCCGCCGCATCCCTGCCCACGCCGGCCCCGCACGGATTCGTGTGCTTGATGATGGCGCAGCCGTGCCGCGGCATTTCGCACGCCAGGCCCCACGCCCCCTGGAGGTCGAGGATGTTGTTGAAGGAGAGCTCCTTGCCCTGGAGCTGCTTGAGCGCCCCGAGGAAGCGGTCGCCGTCCCTGTAGAAGGCGGCCTCCTGCTGGGGGTTCTCCCCGTACCGGAGGTCCTGGGCCTTGTGGAAGAAGAGGGGCAGGAACTCGGGGAAGGTCCCCTCCTCCTTGACCAGGTCGCTGCCGTCCACCATGACATTGCTCAGGTACCGGGCGATGGCCCCGTCGTACTGCGCCGTCCGCTGGAAGGCCTTGGCGGCGAGGCGCCGGCGCGTGCCGCCCGTGACGCCGCCCTCCTTCTCCACCTCGGCCATGATCCCCGCGTAATCCGCGGGGTCCACGACCACCGTCACCGACTCGAAGTTCTTTGAGGCCGACCGGACCATGGAGGGGCCGCCGATGTCGATGTTCTCCACCGCCTCGGGGATGGCCGCTCCGGGGTTGGCCACCACGGACTCGAAGGGGTAGAGGTTGACCACGACGAGGTCGATGGGCGCGCCCCCCAGGCGCTCCAGGTCGCTCAGGTGCGAGGCCTCGCTCCGGCGTGCGAGGATGCCCCCGTGGACGCGCGGATGCAAGGTCTTCACGCGGCCTTCCATGACCTCGGGGGAGCCCGTGTACTCGGAAACATCCTTCACCGCGACGCCTTGGTCCCGCAGGAGCTTGGCGGTGCCGCCCGTGGAGAGGATCTCCACCCCGCGCCCCGCCAGGAAGCGCGCGAAATCCACGAGATGGTCCTTGCGGGAGACCGAGACGAGGGCGCGGTGGATGGCCGTGGTCTTCATGTCCATACTTCGCTCCTGATCAAAGGGCGGCGGAGGCCGGTGGTCGGCCGCCGCGGGGTGGTTCAGTGGACGGCGTCCCCTTCTCCCGCCTTGCCGGCGGGCCGGTAGTAGGGGGTGGCCGAGAGATCCCCATCCATGGCCTGCCAGACCTGGAGCCACGCCTTGGCCGCGTCCGAGACGGCGTGGGAGAGGATCACCTGCGCCACGCCGAAGGCGTTGGAGCGGTCGTCGAAAGTCTCCGAGGCGACGCGGGTCCCAGAAGGGAAATAGCAGAAGAGGACCCCCTCGCGGTACCGGGCCTCGCGGCCCTGCCGCTCAGCGAGGTAGGCCTTCAGGTTCCCCTTCAAGGGGGGCGCGTCGTACCCGTCGAAGGAGAAGACCATGAGGGGCAGCTTGCGTTCCACGTACCGGAAGTAGTCCTCCCGCACCTCGAAGGCGCGCCTGTCGTCCCCCCGAGCGAGCGGGTCGTTGGCCGCGAAAACGAGCCCCGCCAGCCTGCCGAAATGGTAGGCGAGGACGGGGAGCGGGACCTGGCCGGAGGGCAGCCCCGGAATTCCCGCGAACTCCTTTTGCGCCTCCGCCAGCAGCTCCTCCGGCGGGGTGGAACCTTGGGACTCCAGGGCCTCGGATACACCCCTCTCGAGCTGGTCCCGGTTGGCCAGGAGGACGGCGCGCAGGGAGGGGGGCGCCAGCCGCAGCGTCACGTCGGTCATGCGCTTTACGGTGGCGGGGCCGTATGTGGCCGCCAGGAGAGGGGTCGATCCCGCCAGCACGGCCGTGGCCAGAAAGATCCAAACGAGCTTCGGGATCGCGAGCCGGAGGACCGGGGAGGTATTGAACCGGTGACCGGCACCGAGCCGGGGGGCCGGGAGGCCGGTGAGCCCGTGAAAACAAGCGACGATCTTCTTCACGGCCTTCTCCGACTCTCCCTTCCCCGACTCTCCGGCTCGTGTGCCGACCAGGGAAATCACGCTTCTATCCGAGGCGCGGCCGAAGCCATCACGCTCTCATGTGGGAAATGATGGCGTCGCCGAACTCGGAGCACTTGAGCTCCTTCACGTCCTTGTGGCCCTCGTGCTTCATGAGGCGGGCGAAGTCGTAGGTGACGGTGTGGGCGGCGATGGAGGCCTCGATCCCCTTGACGAGCAGGTCGGCCGCCTCGATCCACCCCAGGTGGCGGAACATCATCTCGCCCGAGAGGATGACGGAGCCGGGATTCACCTTGTCCAGGTTGGCGTACTTGGGCGCCGTGCCGTGCGTGGCTTCGAAGATGGCATGGCCCGACACGTAGTTGATGTTCCCGCCGGGGGCGATGCCGATGCCGCCCACCTGGGCGGCCAGGGCGTCGGAGAGATAGTCGCCGTTCAGGTTCAGGGTTGCGATGACGTCGAACTCGTCCGCCCGCGTGAGGGTCTGCTGGAGGGTGATGTCGGCGATGGTGTCCTTCAGCATGAGCTTGGACTTCCACTTGCCGTCGCCGTGGGTGGGCCCCAGCTTGAGGGTATCCGCCACCTCCTGGATGATCTCGGCCCTCTTGTCGGGCGCGAACATGTCCAGGCCGGGCTCGATCATCCGGGCGTTCTCCTCGTCGCTCAGCGCCGGGTTGGCCTCCTTGTTGCCAAGGATCCAGCTCTCGCGGATCGTCACGGTCTCGCCCCGGAATTCCTTCGCTCCCACCTCGTAGCCCCAGTCCTTGAAGGCGCCCTCGGTGAACTTCATGATGTTGCCCTTGTGCGTGAAGTTCACGCTCTTGCGGTGGTTCTTGAGGGCATATTGGATGGCGGCGCGGCAGAGGCGCTTGGAGCCTTCTTCGGAGACGGGCTTGATGCCGATGCCTGAGGACCCGGGGAACCGGATCTTCTTGACGCCCATGTCGTTGATGAGGAAGTCGAGGACCTTCTTGACTTCGGGGCTGTAGGCCTTCCACTCGATGCCGGCGTAGATGTCCTCGGTGTTCTCCCTGAAGATCACCATGTCGACTTTCTCGGGGGCCTTGACGGGGCTGGGCACGCCCTTGAAGTATTTCACGGGGCGAAGGCAGACGTAGAGGTCCAGAAGCTGTCGCAGGGCCACGTTGAGGGACCGGATGCCGCCCCCGATGGGCGTGGTGAGGGGGCCTTTGATGCCCACGAGGTAGGTCTTGAAGGCTTCCACCGTGTCGTCGGGCAGCCACTCGCCAAAGGTGTGGAAGGCCTTTTCGCCGGCGTAGACCTCCATCCAGGCGATCTTCTTCTTGCCCCCGTAAGCTTTCTCCACGGCGGCGTCCAGGACGCGCTGGGAGGCCCGCCAGATGTCGGGACCCGTGCCGTCTCCCTCGATGAAGGGCAGGATGGGGTTGTCGGGGACATGGAGCACGCCGTCCTTCATCTGGACGGGGGTACCATTGGTAGGCGGAGTCAGGTTCTTGAAAGTCATGACGGGCTCTCCTCTCAGTCGCGTTCAGCTACGGTCATTTCCGCCGGGCAGACTGCCTCAATGCATTTGTTCAGCGGCCCGGACGCGGTCCTCGCGGAAGACCGGCGCCCGCGGTCTCCAGACAGGTTAGTATATCCGGCGGGGCAGACAACGGTCAACGAGCCGCGGTGCTGTTGCCAAACAAAGCGCAGGGGACTTAATATGGTGGGTGATAGGAGCCCAGATTGAACGATTACCAGATCCAGTGCTGGAACTGTCTGGGTGAGTTCGAGGCCACCTCGGCGGTATGGTGCTCGTGCAACCCCAACCGCCCCACGAAGGTGTGCCCCTTTTGCCTCCAGTGTTTCTGCATCGCCCCCGAGACCTACCACGCCAAATTCTGGGCCTCGGCGCCCCAGGACCTCATCCTCGACCGGGAGATGCTCACCAAGGCACGGGGGCCCCTCGGCGAAGCCCTCGTCATGGCCCACGCCATCACGTCCGACCAGCTCCTCCTGGCGCTGAAACATCAGAAGAAGCTGGGCGGGCGACTCGGGGAGATCCTCGTCGAACTCGGTTTTCTGACCCAGGAAACCCTCGCCGCATTCCTGGAACGCCACCGTCCCGTCATGAACCTCTCTCTCAGGGAGATCACCCTCGACCCCATGCTCATCTCCTCCGTAGGGGCCGAGGAATGCCACCGGCGAATGGTCGTGCCCGTGAGCAAGGAGAAGCTCACGACGAAGGAGCTCCTGACCCTCGCCATGGCCAACCCGAGCGACGGGGAGGCCATCGAGTACATTCAGAACCTCACGGGGTGCCAGATCCTCCCCGTCCGCGCCACGCGCGAGGAGGTGGAGGAGGCCCTCGCACCCTTCCTCGCCGGCGTCCCCGATTCGGCCAGGCCCGATCCCGTCCCGCAGACCAAGGAGGTGGACCCCTCGGCCCAGGCCGCCACCGAGCTCGTTCGGAAAGCGCTCGGGCGCGGCGCCTCGGACCTTTACCTGGAACCCAAGGAAGACGAGGTCTCGGTGCACCTCCGCATCGACGGCAGCCTATACCGGGCCAAGTCCTTGGACAGCGACCTGCAGGAGGGGATCACCAAGGAGATCAAGCGCCTCCTCCGCCTCGACACCCTCGTTTCGGACCGGCCCCAGGAGGGACGGGTCGTCATGCGTTCGGGCGATCATCGATACGAGGTCATCGCCCATTGTCTCCCCACCCGGTTCGGAGAGAACCTCTCCATGAAGTTCATCAACCGGGACACCTTCCTCAAGACCTTCGACCAGTTGGGCATCCCCGCCGAGGACCAGAAGCTCCTTCGGGCGGCCCTCACGGCCCAGCGGGGCCTCATCCTGGTCACGGCCCCCCTCTTCCACGGCTCCACCACGACCCTCTACGCCATCATGAACGACCTGGCTTCCGACGGCCGGCGGAAGGTCATGAGCATCGAGGCGCAGAGCGTCTGCCCCGTCCCCAACGTGTCCCAGGTATCCCTGGGGGAGAACAAGGACAGCGAAGCCACCATGACGACCCTGAAGGCGCTCGGGAACATCCAGCCCGACGTGTGCATCCTCGGGGACATCCTCGACTCGCCCACCATGGCCGCGTCCATTCCCAAGTTCGCGAGCCAGATGCTGGTCATCGCAACCCTCGAGGCCAGCCGAACCGTGGCCAGCGTGCACGCACTCCTCAGCCTGGGCATCCTGCCCGCGGACCTGGCCCAACACCTCCTTCTCGTCCTGAACCAGCGCCTCGTCCGACGGATCTGCCCGAGTTGCAGCCAGCCCACGGGGTTGTCGGAACGTTCCCTGCGCCTCATGGGGCTCACGGCCGACGAAGCTGGCCTCCTCACCAACGTGTCTCAGGGCCAGGGCTGCCCCGAGTGCGCCAACATCGGCTACAAGGGGCGCATCTCGCTTTACGAGACGCTCTCTCCATCGGCGACCTTCAGGCGGGCGCTGGCTCGCAACGCCGGAGACCGCGTCCTGGAGCGGGAGGCGGTGAAGGGTGGCATGGACCCCCTCAGGGCCTACGCCATCAAAGCCGTCCAGGCGGGGCTCACGACAATCGAAGAATTCCAGAAGGGGAACTTCTGAGGCTGAAAGCTGTCAGCTGTCAGCTGTCAGCCTGAGTAGGCCCGCGAGGACGACCCCATGGCGCTGCTCCTATTCGACATCGATGGCACCCTGATCCGGCCCATGGGCCTGGGCAGGCGCGCCTTCGAAGAGGCCCTCCGAGAAATCCATGGCCGCGTGC
>JAKAJA010000435.1 GCA_021814085.1 Acidobacteriota bacterium
TCGTTGGTGGGGGTGGAGGCGCCGCGGTCCATCTCAATGGAGCGGGGTTTGATGGAGCCGTGGGGGAGCTGAAGGACGAGGTAGGTGATGGTCTCGGTGGAGACGGTGAGGATGGGGCCGTCTCGCGAAGGGAGCAGTTCAGTCACCGAAGGCACCACGGGAGGGCGCGAGCGCGGGACGCGCGGGGAAGGGCGGGCGAAGCGAGCCCGGAGGCCGAGCCTGCGAAACAACCGGGACAGCCTTGCAGGCGAGAGCCGCCCGCGCCCGGATGTTAGGAAGGAGGCCATTTTGCGCGCGTCGCGCAGCGCAGCGCAAAATGGTGCGGCGCGCGGATTGGACCGGATGCGCGGAAGGTGAGGCGGACGGCACCGAGTCGTACTGCGATGTACTTCGAGCGTGCCGGACGCCGAAACCTGACAAAGCAGACGGCCCGGGACTCGCGCCGCTTATGTGTGGGTGGGGGGTGGACCTACCATTCACCATTACCCCCACCTTTCCACGGACGGCGTGAAGGTTTTCACGTTTTCAAGTGTTTCCGCGGTGCAAGGCTCCGCCGTTCTACTGCGCGAACTGGCGCTCGTGAGCATAACCAACGGTCAAACGCAGCCGACCGATGTTAACGGCACCCCCCAACCAGCCCAGTGCGCGCCGGGGAAGATGCTCTTTTCTTCCCCGGCCAGGGTGCAGCGGGCGGAGGAGAGAGAAGCGGGGCAATCATTCATCGCAACCCCCACCGCTTACCGAGCCGCCGCCCGGGCACCCGGAGCGAAGCGCCAGCGAACGCGCGCACGGGAAGAAGACTCCTAAAGACGTCGTTCACGGCTTTTTTCCCGCCGAAGTACTCCTGGCTTCCAAGAACGCCTTGGCCTCGTCAGCCTCCTTGCCCGTTCCCTTGGCGAGAGTCGCGATTTGAACCAGTGCGTCGGACATGCGGCCCGTCAGGCCCAGGCACATGGCATAACGCTTCCGGAGGTCCTGCGCATGCGGGAACTCTGGGTGCGCCTCTAGGAAAAGGCCCAGTGGCTTCGCATAGGCCCGAAGATCCTCTAGGGTTTGCTGAATGCCTGCCAATGTGTTCTCCTCCGTTCCGCCCCGAAAAGCATAGTCACGAAGAGCCTTGTCGGGATCGTTTAGGCATTCCAGCCGGTTTGTCGTCATAGGACGAATGGGCGACCACAGCGCATACCCTGCATAGGTGGAGGTGGGGAAGCGTTCAAGGAGTTTCTTCTCGTCACATCTGGGGCAACCGTTGAAAGCGTTGAAGGCTTCGAGGTCCACGCCCGCCGGTTTGGTGATTTCTATATGGGCTTCTTCGGACACCACCGTTCCATTCCACGCATTGAACAGCCCTGTCTGCTGTCCCCCCGTATAGATTGGGTACGGCCCCTGGCAGGAAATCCGCGCCTGGACGATCCATTCGCCGGGGTCATCCTCGCAGGTGATGTTCTCCGTGCGCACTTGCCGCCAGTCCTCGGGCAGCACTTCACTCGTGAATCCCAGAATATAGCTGGCGGTTTCCGGTGCCTTACAGCCCTTTCGCCGCAGGCCGTCGGCGCGCCTCACCGACAAGACGTAACCAAAGCCGCCATGACCCCGGGCGACGGTAATGGCGTGTCCGCTCGCGTTGCAGATCTCGATGGTTACGGAAACGGGGGCTCCCTGGGGCGCTTCTTTTGGAAACGAAGAGAGGCGAATGCGGAAGTCCTCGCTCTGTGCGTCGAGAGGAGCCAGGAGAACCAGAATCGCGGCAAGAGTTTTCCAGGACACGGCCACCTCCTTATCGAGGGTCTCTGCACGTTCGAACGTTCGTGTCGCGCTGCCCGTAGGTGTAGCCTTGCTCGTCCGCGCATGGACTAGCGGAATTGGGGTCCCCGAGGATGAGGTCCTCTTTGCAAAAGCGGTTCACCGCATCGGTGGGGTTCCCGCCCGCGGGGTCCATCAAGCAGGGGTTCGCCCAGGGCGGACAGCCGGTTCCACCATAGTTCCACCAGCCTCTGTAATCGTGCTGTTTCCACGTGGCCGGAGGGGGAATACCACAGTTCGGCAGGTCGGTACAGAAGTTCAGATCGAATTGGTGGGCGAGTTCATGATCGGTCACTGCTCGCGTAACGTTCTGTTTCTCCAGCAGCGTGCCGGCACCTTGTTCGATGGTCTGTTGAAGGATATAGGACCAGTCGAAGGCCGGATTGCTGGTACCGGTGAATTGCGAATACGAGGTACAGCCGATCAGATGAAAGTAGTTGTGAGGGGTGTCGTATGGGGGAGTGCCCGCGGTGTCAAACCACGCTTGAGGCAGATATGGTACGGCTCCCATACCGTCGGTGAGCGCGATAAACTCCACAAACCCGTCGTCGAAGGGCTGCTGGATGCCCCGCATGTCGGCGTCGTAGAAGGCGGACCCTGTCCCGTTGATCTGGTAGGGGCTCGTGTCGGTGATCAGGCCGTCGTTGCTGTTGACAACGCCGACGCCCGCCGACTTCCCGCTGGCGTTGCCGAAGTCAGGGTAGTAGGTAGCTGCGGGAGGGGAGGCTGTATAAGCCCGTGCCAGTGTATATGGAGTCGAGCCGCCCCTTGCGGTCACCAAGCTGAGTGCAACTTGGTGCGGCTCCGGCGGCGTTGGCGTTCCCGCCATGTCGTTAATCGTCCCAACGTACGCTTCGTCGTGCGACCCCTCAAACGGGGAAGCCGTGTCAAAGATAGCGATTTTGTCCCCGACTTGAAGATTATCCCAGCGCGTATCGTTCGGGAGCTTGTAAAGCAAAATCGTTGAGTTCCCCGCCGCCGCGTTGTCATGCAGCACCCCGCCTCTTCTGAACATGTGGTCCCGTTCGGTGAAGGCGCGTTTCCAGCCTGTGAAGACCTGGCTGAGTTCCGGCGTCTGGTTCGGGATCGTCTGCCCCGTTTTCGGGTCCACCC